>NZ_JBIQEC010000079.1:0-598 GCF_045370505.1 Moraxella sp. 179-F 1C4 NHS
GTCAATATTCCGCTCACTCATCGTGACCATGCCCAGTCGGTGAAGTTTGTTACTGGGTTTTTAAAGACTGATACGCCGAATGAGCAATATGCTGAGTTGTTAGCGGATAATCAAACGGTGATTTTTTATATGGGATTAAATACCTTGCCAAATTTAACCCAAGGTCTGTTACAAGCAGGTAAATCAGCCGATACTCCATTTGCCATTATTTCCAATGTCAGCCGAGAGAATGAACAGGTATTAATCGGGACACTTGATACCATTCAAACCCTACAAAATATTGCCAAACTGCCTTCCCCTGCAGTGATGATCATGGGCGAAGTCGTATCACTATATAATGAGTTAAATGCCAGTCGGCAATATTATCAACAATTAGTGGTGTAGCTTGATTGGGGTAAAGATAAAGGGGCATGATTTCTATACCCCTTTATATATTGTCGGCATTTAGTTAAATAAACACCACGCCATGATTGACCTTAACTGGATACGATCTTAACGAAACTCGCTCATCATCAATGCATTTACCTGTTGCCAAGTCAAAACGTTGTTTATACATAGGTGACGCGACATAACGCACTTTTTGCCCGTCAATTTCACA
>NZ_JBIQEC010000012.1:0-77070 GCF_045370505.1 Moraxella sp. 179-F 1C4 NHS
ACTCTCAGTGCTTTCGTGAGAAAGTTGAAGAGAGTCAAACCATAGCTAATATTCCAAGAAAGCGTAACACTAAATTATCAAATGAACATATGGATTGGCATTTATACAAGTCTCGTCATTTGGTTGAAAATGCTTTCTGTCGTATTAAGCATTATCGGGGTATTGCGACAAGGTATGAGAAGCTTAAACGTAATTATGAGAATTTGGTCGCTCTAGCCTTTGCTTATCATTGGCTGAAGCTTTGAATGTTCAACAGAACCTAAATAGATAGTGTTAATTGCCTAGAGAAAAGCCATGTTTCATCGCATCAAAAATCTGTTCGGCGGTCAAAAACTTGAGCGACAAAAACAGCGACTCAGCAAGCCTGAGTACGCTTATCTGTTTGATACCCAGCTATCTAAAGTTCCCAATGAGTGGGTGAGCCTAGACCTAGAAATGACCGGGCTAAATGCCAAACAAGATTATATTTTAAGTGTCGGTGCAGTACAGGTACGCAAAGAAAGTAACGGGTTTGTGATTGATACCGACAGCGCGCTGTCCTTGGTATGTCGTCCGCCTGTGATGCCCACCCACGACACCATTGTGATTCACGGATTAAGACCGATAGATGTCGACAATGGCTTATCGTATGACGAGATGCTCACCCAATTATTGCCCATGCTTAAAAACCGTCCGATAATTGGGTTTTGTGTGGACATGGATATGGCGTTTTTAAATGCCATTGCCAAACCGTTTTTAGGGGTGGAACTGGCTAATAAACTTGTCGATGTCAGTCGCTTGTATCAACAAAATCAGCATCGACATGACCCCAGCCAAGTTGGGCAGTTACCACACCTCAATCAACTGCTAGAAGAATACCAAATCCCGCGATTACCTGCACATAATGCCCTCAATGATGCCATTATGACTGCCATGTTATTCACCCACTTGATGCAGTCATAGCGGGCTTATGAAGTCATAAAAGCTAACCGACATAAAAAAACTCTCATCATGAGAGTTTTTTATCTAAAAATGACTTTATTTTTTGCTAGCCGCGGCGTCTGCGCCTTTTGGTTTGATGCCTGCTTCCTCAGTTAATTGCATCAACATGGTACGGGCTTCTTCAGCGGATTTTTGCGCTTTTTCCATCGACTTAGCAATTTCTGGATTGGTCTCTGGGGTTGCCGTTGGTTTTTTGATTAAAGCCGCCGTACCGGCACGGCTATTGGTGATACTTTCAACCATTTTATCGCGGGTTTGTGCGACACGCGGGTCATTAAATTTTAGTTTGTTGAGCGTGGCTTTTTGCAAGTCTAACTGTGCCACCACTTCTTTAAAGAAAGCTTGTTGGTCAGCAGGCGTTTTGGCGTTTTGCATTTTTTTTGCCATTTCTGCTTGTTTGGCTTGGGTAGTGCGGTCAAGCTCATTTAAGGTTTTAAATAACTGAGTCAAATCCGCTTTTAGGGCAAGATTGGGTGTTGCAGCCGCGGCATTATTGGCGGCAACTGTAGGGGCGCTGCTAACGTTGGCGGTTTTTTCTGCAGTCGCTGGCGTGGTGACAGTAGTTGTGGTTGACGAAGCGGTGGTGGTAACAGCAGCAGCACTAGCAGGCGCGCTAGAGATGGCTTGGGATGCTGCCAAAGGTGCAGTAGTCGTAGAAGCTGACGTGGTGGTAGTCGTCGTTGCAGAAGCAGTGGTGGTTGCGGCTTTGTCATCTTTTTTTGAGCATGCAGATAACGCTAGCACGACACTCATAGCACCTATAGTCATGGCAGAGGTGGCGATAGATTTGTTTAACATAAATTTTTTTAACCTAAATAATTTTGACCCAACACCCCAAAGCAAGGGGTCAGCGTTCTCGATTGAAACCCAAAACGGCAATAGCAGTGACTGAAATGTGGCAATTAGGCGACAGTTTAGCAAATATCTGAAAATTGAAATGTAGAGAATTGCAACAGAAGGCTACGGCAGTTTGTCTAAATGCCTTAATTTTAGCCGATTTGCTATGAAATCAGGTGGATTTTTATGGCAAAAAGCGCTAAGGTGGCAGCTTATTTTTTGCCTAATTTATTTTTGCCTAGTTATTTTCGCTAGTATAGATTCGTCACATTGTTGCTGTCGTTATGAAAAATTCGCGCCAATCCGTGGGTCTGCAAACCCGCGCTACTCAATTATTGTCTTTAAAAACAGGTTTGTTGCTAGGGATGGCTTGTCTGTCCTTGGTGGGTCATACGTCAGATACCACACAAGTCCAGTTGCCAATACTCACTGATTTAGTGACCAAGCAAAGCCATGCAGTCATGGGTCAGCGCGATCCAGTCAACAAGCTACCTCAAGCGATTCAAGCCAAACTTGCCCAAGCCAATATTCCGACCGATAGCCTGAGCATGGTGGTACAACCGTTAACGGACAATCCGCAAAATGCAGCGTCGACTGCGCCCCAAACGCCTTTGTTTAGTTATAATGCTGATGTGCCACGCACCCCTGCATCTACGCAAAAACTGATTGCCACTTATGTGGCGCTCGATAGTTTGGGCAAAGATTTTGTTTGGCAAACCAAATTGTATCAGCATGGTTTTGTGTGGAAAGGCACGCTTTATGGCGATGTGATTGTGCAGGGCAGTGGTGACCCAAAACTGGAAAACGAGCGCTTGTACCAACTGCTTGCCATGATTAAAGCACAGGGTATTCAGCAAGTACAAGGCAATTTAATCATCGACAATCAGCAGTTTCAAGGGGTGGATTTTGATGTTAATGCGTTTGATGGTAAAGGCTTACGTCCTTATAATGCCCAGCCCAATGCTTTGTTGACCAATTTTGGTACGGTGGAAGTGGATTTAGTGCCACTGCCAAAACCCAATGCCGCACCGGTCGTAAAACCTAATACCAGCAGTGTCACGCAACCCACAACATCAGCTTCGACAGATATCGACAATCCCGCGGCAAATCTTGAGCAAATCCAAAGCAAACCCTCGATTAATCCCAAAGACGTCGCGGCGTATCAGGTCATCCTAAAGCCTGCGCTGGCAAACTTTACTATGCCTACAACACTTAAAGCCAGTCAAGCGCCTTGCAATAGCAGCCAAGATGATTGGATTGGGACATTGACGTCTACAGGATTGAGCTTTCACCAAACCGCGTCCGCCTTTTGTGGTGAGCAAAAGCGCTATCTGACGTTTCCTGATGGGGATGTACTGGTCAAACAACAAATCATCGCTGACTGGCAAAAAATCTTGCCAAACTTTACAGGGAATATTGAATTTGCCAACCCTGCAGTGCCCTATATGCAGCAAGCCAAGGCGATACCGCAAGCACTACCTTGGTATATTCGCTTATACCTAAAATACTTTGGCAAACCCTTGACCCCAAAATTGGTTGGCTATGTCGCCTCCAATCCATTGCACGAACAAATCAAAGACATCAATCAGCACTCCAACAATGTGATGACGGAACAAATCGCCTTGTCGCTACCGCTGTATGCCGACAAGCAGCGTATCAGCACTTATCCAAAAACCTTTGCCTACATCCACCAGTGGTGGCAACAAAAGCTGCCCCAAGCTCAGCCCCCTGTGATGACTAGAGCCTCAGGTTTATGCCGTGATTGCCGCGTGGCGCCCAATAGCATGTTAGCGCTGCTAACTCTCGCCTATCATTCACCCAATTTTACGGTTTATCGTGATTCGTTGGGCGTGGCAGGCGAGTCGGGTACCATCAAAGCGCTCAAACTGCGCCAGCCAAATAACCCTGCCATTGGGCATGCTTGGATCAAAACAGGCACGCTCGATAATGTCACCAGTATGGCAGGCTATGTTCAAGGCAAATCAGGAAAATGGTATGCAGTGGTTGGGATGATTAATGCCGACAATGTCAAAAATAATAGCAATGCCAAAGCCGTGCTCGATGAAATGCTAGCGTGGACAGCGCTGCAGTAATTGGTTTGTGGTTGATTGGCTATTTATCGTGAACATTAAAATACCAATCAATCTGGCGGTCAAATCCTATTTCCAGTAGGCTTGCGGTGATGCGCCCAGTCAAGCCCCATACGGTCTCGCCATCAATGATAAAGCTGGGTGATACCATCACTTGGCGACCCAAATCATACGCATAATCGATGGTCGGCTGGTGAATGAGCGTGGCTAAATCCGCCCAAAATAGCCTTGCAATTTCGCACATCTCTGGCACAAGGTTAACACTGGGTGGTATTACCCCTACAATCGGCTTGACAGGTCTGCCGCTTTTGGCAAATTGTAGTGGCAATTCGCCCAACACAGTCACTTGACTGGGATGAATACCCGTTTCCTCATGCGTTTCTCGTAACGCGGTAGCTTGGTTGCTATCGTCCGTGTCTTCGCGTCTGCCACCTGCAAATGATACTTCGCCGGCATGTTCTCGCATATCCGAAGCGCGCAACGAGTACAAAATTTTTGGCTCAGCTTCATTGGTAATGGCGATGAGTACCGAATACGGCTGCGGCGTGGGGTCGAATGGCAGTTTTGCGATTCGCTCTGCCAGTTGGGTCAGTAAGGGACTTTGAAATCTAGTTGTGGACATATTTTTTAATTCATCAAAATTTAATGGGCAATTTCGCAATGTTTATAGGGCGCTTTGAGTTGACCGAATTTATCTAAAACTCATTGTCTATTGTCGATATCATTATCAAACGGTAATGCTGGCATAGCTGAAATAGTTTTTTGCATACTAGGCTGGGTATGCAGCGCGTTACAACCTGCTAATAATCCCAAACTTAATACCCAGCTAAATTCTTTACTAAGCTAAACTTTCTCATAATCGGCTGCTCAACTCATTTTTATCATGTAAAAACCTGCAATCAATGCTACCATACTTAAAACGACTTTCACCTTACAAAACATAAAAATAATAGGAAAATACCATGCCTTACTGCCTGCAATGCGGTCATCTAGCCGAAACCAAAATCCCGCCGATGGACAGTCGTCCGCGCATCGTGTGTCCGTCTTGTGGCTACATCCATTACGAAAATCCCAAGGTCATCAATGGCTGTTTACTCATCCATGAAGGTAAGGTTTTGCTCTGTCGCCGCGCGATTGAACCGCGGCATGGTTATTGGACGTTGCCCGCAGGCTTTATGGAGCTTGGCGAGACCATGAAAGATGGGGGCAATCGTGAGTGTTTTGAAGAAGCCGAAGCTATCGGTAGTGCATTAGAGTTATATTGTCTATACGACATACCAGATATCGGACAGATTCATGTGATGTTTATCGGCTCGCTCAAAGATGGCAAATTTGGGGTGGGCATCGAGAGTCTAGAATGCGCGCTGTTTGCCGAAGAAGACATTCCTTGGGAAGACTTGGCGTTCCAAAATGTCATTGAAACACTGCAACATTATTTTGCTGACCGCAAAGCAGGGGCGACGCTCGGTAATTTCCCCATCCATCAGCAAGTGATTGTCAAAGACGTGCATTTGGGCGATTAATTGTCCATTTAAACGGTAAATTTTAAACGGCAAATTGTTAGCTAAAAAGATACGGGCGTAGCGCATAGGCTCTAAATATCTAGGCTCCAGAATTTAGGCTCCAGATATTTAGGCTTCAAATATCTCCGCTCTAAATACCTACGTTCTAAATACAACAATGATTGAGCCGCTTTTTTTACTATAAGTCAGTTTTTTAAAATTGCGTGTATTCACCTTTATGCAATATGCAATTTATGTGTAATCAAAGGTTCATGAATGACAAAATCCTAAAAAAAGTCACGCATATATCATTTTGTCGCTATAAAATCTTGCTACAATACTTGAGTGATATATCTTCTATACTAGATAAAAAAACAATATATTTATGGATGATGAGATTACTATGTCGACTAGAAAAACCATTTCCACACCTGCGCAACCACCCCAGCCGGTAACTGATACTTCATCACCAATCACGGCGATAGAACCGCCAAACCCAAACCCCAATCAGCCCACACCACAAGGCACGCCACCACTCAAAGAATTGGTCAAACAATACGATAGCGTATCGTTGCTGCTCCAAGGTGGCGGTGCGCTCGGTGCCTACCAAGCAGGGATTTATGAAGGGCTGCATAAACAAGGCATCAAAATCGACCGTATCTCAGGTATTTCAATCGGCGCGCTCAATACCGCCATCATCGCAGGTAACCGTCCAGAGAACCGCTTGGCGGCGCTGCAAGGGTTTTGGAACACCATCACCCATCGTAACTACACCCCTGCAGGGATGAATGTCTACCGTCAAACGGCCAATGAGTTAGATAAACTCAGCAAGATTGACATGGTAAGCCATTTTATGCCGTGGATATTTGAAAATGGCTTTTTAAAGCAGCAACTGCGGGTGATGGAATCTACCGCTGAGGCTTGGCAAACCATGATTGAAGGACAGCGTGGTTTTTTTAAACCGCGTTATTTTGTGCCGTATGACACCACCCCCAATCACTTAAGCTATTATACCACCGACAAGCTGCGCGAAACCCTGGAGCGTTATTGTGATTTAAAACTGGTCAATGACGTCAATCGGATGAAAGTATCGGTGTCTGCGGTCAATGTGCGTAACGGTAACTTTGCCATTTTTAGCAATGAAAATGAAGAACTCCACTACGATCACTTTATTGCATCGGGTGCACTGCCGCCAGGGTTTCCAGCGGTTGAGATTGATGGGGAGTATTATTGGGATGGCGGATTGGTGTCCAATACGCCGCTCAATGAAATCTTAAGCCATGAAGAGCACCTCAAGCAATTGATTTTCCAAGTGGATTTGTGGAATGCCAAGGGCACGGTGCCAGAAAATATGATGGAGATTGACGAGCGCATCAAAGACATTCAATACTCTAGCAAAACCCGCATGGTTACTGACTTTATGGCGCAAAAGCTGCGTTATACGCGCCTTATCAAAGAGTTACTCAAAATCATCGATGACGATGCCAAAATTGATAAAGTTGAAGAACTGTGCGTCAACAAAGCCCGCGAAATGACGGAAGTCGGTGTCAAAAACGTGATTCATCTGATTTATCATAAAAAGACTTATGAGCGCGGCTATAAAGACTATGAGTTTAGCGGCTCAACCATGCAAGAGCACTGGGAAAGTGGCTTACAAGATATTGAGAACACTTTTCGCCACCCAGATTGGTTTATGCTACCTGAAACCGATGACATCTTTGTCAGCCATGATATCCACCAAAAACGCAAACGACTGGCACAGGTCAGTACTCTGCTAAAAAATCTTGAAGACTAGCAGTCGTTGTACGTTGAATCTTTACAAGCTGAATGCTTATAAAAAGTCAAAAAAAGTGATGGTAGCTAGCCATCACTTTTTTATGAAAAATTACACCAAATTTGATAAGTCTAAGCGCAGCAATCGGTCAATCGCCTCGCTGCTTTGTGCGATATCTGCAACCAATGCCATGCGCACATGGTTTTTGCCAGCGTTACCGCTGTTGTTTTGGTATGGGGGCGTATCGCGAGATAGGTAACGCCCTGCGAGCGCATGGATATTTAGCTGTTCATAAATCACTTTGACAAACTGCTCATCATCTTGTACCGGCAACCAAAAATAAAAACCGGCATCAGGGCGGCGTAGCGGTAATTTGTCTGACAGCTTGTCCATCCACAAATCAAACTTTTGGCGATATAGTTTGCGATTTTCTTCCACATGGACTTCATCTTGCCACGCGGTAATCGAAGCGAGCTGATGATGAATCGGCATCGCGCAGCCTTGATAAGTGCGGTACTGGGCATACGGCGCTAGTAGCTTGGCATCACCTGCCACAAATCCTGAGCGCATGCCAGGTAGATTGGAGCGTTTTGACAGCGAATGAAACACCACGCAATTGGCAAAATCATCGCGTCCGAGTTTGGCGCAGACGTCAAGTAGTCCAATTGGCGGCACCTCAAAATATAGCTCACTGTAGCACTCGTCACTGGCTAGGATAAAGCCATATTTATCCGATAGCTCAACCAGACGCTGCCACTGCGACATATCCATCACCGAGCCAGTTGGGTTGTTTGGACTACACACAAAGACCAGTTGAGTCTTTTCCCAAACCTCGCTTGGCACGCTGTCATAGTCCCCGACAAAGTTATTGTCGGCGGTACAATTGACAAAATACGGCTGTCCACCAGCGAGCAGCGTCGCCCCTTCATAAATCTGGTAAAACGGATTGGGCATCACCACGTAAGGTCGTTTGCTATCCTCGCGGTCAAATGCCGCTTGCACAAAACTAAATAGCGCCTCACGTGTACCCATCACAGGTAATACTTGGGTGTCGGCATTTAATTGTTTGACCTGAAAACGGCGCTGTACCCAATCGGCAATCGCTTGGCGCAGCTCGGGCAAACCGTTGGTGGTGGGGTAATTTTGAATTTTAGCTAGATTGTCTTTGATGACGTCTAGCACAAACTGTGGCGGTGTGTGCTGCGGCTCACCGATACCCAGTTTAATCGGGGCATAGTCTGGGTTTGGGGTGATGCCTTGTAGCAACGTTGCCATCTTGGCAAACGGATAAGGATGCAAAAGTTGTAATTGCGGATTCATAAGGGGTTGGCTGTCCATATATTCGAGAGAACTAATTTTAAAATACTGTGTTTTTAAAAGTACTGGGATTTTAAAAACACTCTGATTTTAAAAATACTGGGGTGTTAAAAATACTGCGAAAAATGAGGTTACTTTACCCCGAATCGCTGAGTTTGCCAAGATTGAACCAAAAGTTTGCTAAAAGTTGATAGCCAATTAACGTTTTGAACCATGAGCTTGGGCGATGTTTCGCTCAAAAAAATGGGTAAAGGTGAGTATCAAGGTAAAAAGAGTGGGGAAAAAGCAGGTATTTACTATATCATGCACACTGCCTTGCCAGTACCAGTGCTTGTCAATTATAAGCTGGTCATGTCGGTCTAGCACTTCACCCATGCTGGCAGCAGCAATCACCGTGAATAAGGCGATAAGCCAACGATAGCGGTGATTTTTAAAAAGTAGACTTGTGATAAGAAATACCCCAATTCCAACGTAAATATGCAGGGCATCTCGCTCTAAGCCTGTGAAGCTAACAATATGGGTTTTGATGTCTTGGAATACGGAGTCGTACATAGAAAGTTTGATTTTGATTGCAAAGTTGGCAGAGCATAGCGATTTTCTGCCAACGGTTAAATACGGTTTTTGTGTTGAATTATTACGGGCTTCTTAGAAGTGCGGCAATGCGTTCAGTTAATTTATATAGTTTCTATAACTTAACTTTTAAAAAAGCCAAAAAATGGTTTTGCTTCCTTCAATTTTTGCTCTAACCTAACGATTTCATCAATTAGCTGTTCTTTGGTTTGGTTAAAATACTCATCCCAATCATCAATTTCGCTAATCGTTTGGTAAGTTTCATCGTCTTTTAACTCAAAAATCTCAGTTTCAATTTGGCTAATTTTAAATTTTAGCTGAGTGATAATGGCTTGTAGTTGTGATTTTTCGCTGACTGTTTCGGATCGTGGGGCGAAAATGCCTTGTTCGAGTTCTGCCAAGATTTTATTGACTGTCGCAATATCATTTTGTTCATAGGCTTGGTTAAGGTGAATAAAAAGCTGTTCGGCAACGTCTTTCATGTCTTCGCTCACTCGGTCTGGATGGCAAATTTGACTGGCTTTGCGATAGGCTTTTTTTAAGTCTTTGCGTTGTTGTGCGTCTAGTTCAAAAATAGTTTTGGCATTTTCAATTTCAATTTGTTCGTGATATTCAGCTTCGTCTTGGACAGCTTCAGCATAGGCTTCTGGGTCATTTTCGCACGACAATTTACGTAAATGTAAGAGTCTACTAATATATGAGCCTAATTCTTTAGTATGTCTATAATTAAATTCACTTAGTAATTTTTCGAGCTCAATTTTCTCATTATCGTAAGCGTTTAACTGATGCTCAAGTTGTCGAATCTCAAGTTTTAGAGCCACTAAGTCAATATCATTGTAAATAACAATGGCTTGGTGGTTTTTGATAAAATCATCTATTAACCCAATAGCGGTGCTAAATTGATGCAATTGTAACGCATGAGTTATTTGGTTGATGTCCTGTTGAAAGCTAAAGACTTGAAGTTTTGCGGCTTCTCGCTCGATGTCGTCTAAGTCTTCGAGTATGACGTAGTTTTTGAGTATTTCTAGGCGTTTGATGATTTTATCGAGTGGTAAGTCGGGGATATGGTCTTGGTGGTCGAAGTAGCTATTACGGATTTTTTTGAATTGCTTGATAAAAGACTGGGCAAGGACGCTGTCGCCTGTGGTGATAATGATGTTTTCGT
The DNA here is from genome assembly GCF_045370505.1 of Moraxella sp. 179-F 1C4 NHS. Classification (NCBI taxonomy): domain Bacteria; kingdom Pseudomonadati; phylum Pseudomonadota; class Gammaproteobacteria; order Moraxellales; family Moraxellaceae; genus Moraxella; species Moraxella sp. 179-F 1C4 NHS. The sequence goes on from NZ_JBIQEC010000012.1 coordinate 10,237, forward strand.
GGTTGCGTTCGGCTTTTTTGCTCCAATTGTATGAGCCGTTGATGACGGTGTATTCGTCGATGACACAAAATTTGTTGTGCATTAGGTCGTCTTTGCCATCACCAATAAGGTAAGCGACTGAGTTACCGATGTTAAGCCCGCTGTAGTCGATGGGGCTTTGTTGGTTGATTTGGTCGTTGCTGATGAGTAGTTGGACGGTGATGCCTTGTTTGGCTTTAGTAAGTAGTAAGTCAAATAGGCGTGAGTTGGTGAACCATGCGACTGCGATATAGATGGATTGCTCAGCTTGGGTGAGTTCTTGCTCAATACGGTCGGCGATGTTTTCAAATAGGGCTTCGGTTTGCATTTTTAGTTTTCAAAAAATATTTCACAGTTAGGGAGCTGTTCTCTAAGCCATTCAATATCTAAGTGATTAATATTATTACTTTGCAATATCAGCCACTTCAAATTTTTTAAATATGCCAGTGAAGAAATATCCTTAATGGGATTTCCAGACAAGTCTAAATACTCTAAATTTTTCAATAAAGCTAAACATGATATATCTTTTATTTGGTTACCGTAGACTATCTCATTAGCTTCAATTAAACCTAATTGAAGCCATTTTAGATTTTCTAGATGCTTCAAAACCGAAATGTCACTAATATTGTTTCCAGCTAAACCTAATTTGGTTAGCTTTCCTAAACTCTTTAAAATTGATATATCATTAATTTTGTTATCAGTAAGAAATAAAAATTCTAATTCAACTAAATTCTCTAAAGCTGAAATATCTTCAATATAATTTCCATAAACTGTATAATTTCCATCAAGCTTATCCGAACCTAGAGCTAAAAATTTTAATTGAGTAAGATTCTTTAAAGGGCTTATATTTTTTACTTTATGTCTAATTATAGTAAGTTCATTTAATTGAATTAAGTTCTCTAAAAAAGATATATCACAGATATTGCCTTCAGAAATATCGCCGATCATTGAATCAACTATTGTCAAGTCAAGTTTTTGTAAATAAGTAAGACAACCAAGAACTTCAAGATTTTCTACATACTCCCAACTCATTTCCAAGTTAGTTAGTTTTTTGAGAGATTTTAAACCAGAAATATCAGTTATACGATTATCTTTTAAATTTAATGTCCTTAGATTTATTAAATTCGATAAACTTAAAATATCAATTATAAAGTTCTCAGATAAATTTAAATTTTCTAAATTGGTTAATTCTGATATTACAGAAATATCGCTAATTTTGTTATGAATCACGCTAAGAAATTTTAAACTTTTAGAATTTTTTATTGGCGATAGATCTTCAATAAAATTATAGTCCATCTCTAGTATTTCAAGATTTATTAATGGACTTAAACATTCTATACTTATAATCCAGTCGCATTCTGTATACCAATTTTTACTTATATTAAGCCTTCTGAGATATAATAGTTTTGATAGAATATTCAACGTAACTGGATTTTCATATAAATTAATTTCTTCTAATCCTACGATGCTACTAATAATTTTCCTCATAGTCTTTCTATCATGCCAATCTATATCTAAGCGAGTGATGTATGAAATTCTCTCTTGATCGTTGTCTACTATTTCTCCCCATTTCCAACCATAGTCAACGATATCTAAACCTAGACCATCCTTCAATAAGACAGCTTTTCCTTCATCATCAAGCGACAACCACCACTCCCAATACTTCTCGAAATCGTCAACTTCTGCCAATAACTTATTCGTAATTTTTAAACTTTTACTTGCATTTCTTAAAGCTACGCCTGTTTCTGCGGTAGTGGTAAGTTGGTTTTTATTATTAATCAATTTATGACTACCTTATCTAAAGATTCTAGCACTAAAATTTTACTATCATCACAGATTCTATTCGCAGTAATTTTGGCTAGATTCAAAGTTGAAAAAACTATAGGCTCACCAAATCTTCCAAGAAAGTCTACCAATGGAATTAAACGACTTTTATGTAAAAAATGGTCTTCAATCCAAATCTCATAACCTTGTTCAGTAGGGGTAATAAATAGCTGACTAGCAAAACCTTCTTTAAAACGTGATTTAGCACTACCTTCAGTTACTTTGTTTGTCATGTTAATACTTATCATTTTATATTTCTTTTTTAATAAAAATAGATAATTGCATAATAACAAAATACAATCCAAAGTCAACTTCTATTAATGAAAAATTATATATAAATCAATTACTTGTATTAATAAATACTATTCGCTTTTCTATTTTATCACATAAAAATCACTGACTAAAAATTTGCTTTTATTCAATTAAAAAGGTGCGTAAAACGCACCTCACAATGGAATGAATTTAAAATCAGACTTTCGTTACTCCACTCACCTTTTGAAACCCTTTTGGCAAGAGTGCGCCGCGTCGACCGCGTGTACCCATAAAATTGGCAATATCCATCGGTTTGAGCGTCAAGGTGCGTTTACCACTGTCCAATGACAAACTATCCCCTTCGCTAAAGGTCGTGATGGCGACCACGCTGTCACCGTCTTTTAAATCAATTAGCTTATTGCCTTTACCTTTTTTCATCATCGGTAACTCAGTCAATGGGTATACCAGCAAATGCCCTGCTGAGCTGACCACACCAACTAGCGTATCTTGCTCACCAATTTGGTGGGTTATTAAACTATAGGCGTCATCAAAATTAATCACATTTTTGCCCGCTTTTTGGTTGGTATCAAGATCAGCAAAGGTGTTAATAAAGCCATAGCCTTGTGAGCTTGCCATGATAAGCTTACTGTCATCTTGTCCCATCAGCACATTGACAAAACTTGCTCCGCCCGTGGGTTTTAGCAGACTTGTGAGCGGCTCGCCTTGCCCCCGCGCAGAGGGTAAGGTATGGGCATCGAGGCGATAGCTGCGACCGGTGTTATCCATGAGATAGACTTTTTCATTGGACTTGCCTTGCGCATGGGCAAGGTAGGCATCGCCCGAACGGTAATTCATATTGGCGGCATCGACATCGTGCCCTTTGGCGGAGCGAATCCAGCCTGATTTTGACACGATGACTGTCACAGGCTCGCTTGGGGCTAGGTCAGTTTCTTTAAGCGCGGTGGCTTCCGTACGTTCTACAATCGGCGATTGGCGTTTGTCGCCATGCTCTTTCATATCGGCAGTGAGCTCTTCAATCATTAAACCCGTCAATTTGTCTGGGTTGTTCAAGTATGCTTCGATTTGGGCTTTTTCTGCTTCTAGGTCACTTTGTTCACGTTTGAGCTCAATTTCTTCAAGGCGTGCCAATTGACGCAGACGAATATCCAAAATCGCATTGGCTTGGATTTCGGTCAAATCATAGCGCGTCATCAATTCTGCTTTTGGGTCGTCTTCCTCACGGATGATACGGATGACCTCATCAATATGCAGATAGGCAATCAGCAAACCTGCCAAGATATGCAAGCGCTGCTCGATTTTATCTAAGCGGTATTGCAAACGGCGCGTGACAGTATCTCGGCGCACAGAGAGCCATTCGGTGAGGATGGTAAGCAGTGATTTGACTTGGGGTTTGCCATTGGTGCCAATCATGTTGAGATTAACGCGGTAATTACTCTCAAGGTCGGTACTGGCAAACAAATGGCTCATCATCGGCTCGATATCAACACGGCTTGAGCGCAGCTCAAGCACGATACGGCAAGCGTTTTGGTGGTCGGATTCGTCATGGATATCGGTCACCCAAGGCAGTTTTTTGGCATTTATTAAATTGGCAATTTGCTCAATGATTTTATTACCGGAGATTTGATAGGGTAGCGCATCGATGATGACTAAGTTCTTTTCTTTGTCATCGACATGATAAGTAGCACGCATTTTGTAGCTACCACGACCCGTTTTATATAGCTGTAGCAAATCCTCAGGCGAGGTGATGATTTCTGCTTTGGTCGGCAAATCGGGTGCAGGGATGTACTTTGCCAGCTCTTTTTCCGTCATTGTGGGTTTTTTAAGTAGCGCAATACAGCCTTTGACCACTTCAGACAAGTTATGCGGCGGAATATCGGTTGCCATACCGACCGCAATGCCGGTTGTGCCGTTGAGCAAGATGTTCGGTAGGCGGGCAGGCAAGGTGACGGGTTCTTGCAAGGTGCCGTCAAAGTTGTCTTGCCAATCGACAGTGCCTTGACCAAGCTCGTTTAGCAAGGTATTGGCATAAGCCGATAGCTTGGCTTCGGTATAGCGCATCGCAGCGAAGGATTTTGGGTCGTCGGGCGAGCCGAAGTTGCCTTGACCGCTAATGAGTGGATAACGGTAGCTAAACGGTTGGCTCATCAACACCATGGCTTCATAACAGGCGGAGTCGCCATGCGGATGGTATTTACCAATGACGTCACCGATAGTGCGCGCTGATTTTTTGGGTTTGGCCGTATTTTTGAGCCCAAGCTCGCTCATCGCATACACGATACGGCGCTGCACAGGTTTTAACCCGTCGGCAACGTGTGGCAATGCCCGGTCCATGATGACGTACATCGCATAGTTCAGATACGCGTTTTCGGTAAATTCAGCGACTGAGCGAGTGGGGTTATTCAAATCGTTTGGTTTGGTAATTTTTGCTACAAAGGTATCGGACATAATGGTTACTTAATCAATGACAAAAAATAAAAGAAAGTGCAAAAAAAAGAAAGTGCAAAAGAGAGATAACAAGTATGAGGAAATATCATAAAGCTTGAGAGTAGAAAAACAAGTATTAATCCATGACATGGCAAATTTGCCCAGTTTTACACGTCAAAATGTGTCGCAAAAATGCCTTTTAAAGACAATTGGACTCTGTAGCTGCTTTAACGGTTAAATAATGGACAACTATTTCGACGCGAAATCATTTTTATCATCCCATAAGTACAGAGAATAGGCTTGAGAATTGAGTAAATATTTAGTATGTTAATAACACATTTGGCCGCGATTTTTAATATAATTTTTAGTAGTGGGATGGACCTTTTTATAAAAATTCTTTTAATTATCAATATGCTATTCGCTGATAGACCGCATACTTAAGGAAAAAATTTCTCATGAATGAATCAACCACCTCAGCTCAAACCCCTGACAACAATGCCCAATACAATGCGCCTATCGATACTCCCGTCGATACTCCCGTCGATAATAGGGAAGCGCAGCCACATGCGCCAAAGCTTACCGATCATCATGAGAAACCTTGGTTAAAGACTTACCAGCATTACGGCATGAACTATAACATGCAAATGCCCGGTGACGAAGTCAACCTAATGAATGTTTTTGAAAAGAATTTCGAACAATTCAATGGTAGTGATGCCTTTGTGTGTATGGGTAGTAGCATGACCTATCGTCAGCTAGACACTTACAGCCGCCAAATCGCGGCGTATTTGCAGGGATTGGGTCTAAAAAAAGGCGATACCGTTGCAGTCATGATGCCAAATATCTTGCAATACCCAGTGTGTATGATTGGTATCATCCGCGCAGGTTTTATCTTGGTCAATGTCAATCCACTATACACCGCTCATGAATTAGCCCATCAGTTAGAAGACTCGCAAGCCAAAGCGTTATTTATCGTTGAAAACTTTGCCAAGACCTATCAAGATATCGGCAAAAAAATGGTTGATCACGTTATCGTCTGTTCAATCGGTGATTTGATGGGTACCTTTAAAGGTATGCTAGTCAATACCGTGGTCAAGTATGTCAAAAAAGCCATTCCAGCTTGGCAAATTGACGGGCATGTGACCTTTAAGAGTGTGATCAAGCAAGCATCTGCCAGTCGCTATCAGCGCCCAGAGGGTATCAAAGGCAGTGATATTGCGGTACTACAGTACACTGGCGGCACCACAGGGGTTGCTAAAGGGGCGATGCTTACCCACAGTAACTTGGTATCCAATATGCTACAGTGCCAAGAGTTCGCCAGGCAAGTATTCCCCAATCAAATGGTGGGTGAGTACGTCGTCGTTGCCTTACCGCTCTACCATATTTTCTCATTTACCGCCTGTGCGCTACTAGGTATGAACATGGGCTTTACGGGTGTATTGATTCCAAACCCCCGTGACATGGACAGCTTTGTCAAAGAACTAGCAAAATATAAGCCAGTCTTCTTCCCAGCGGTGAACACATTATTTAATGGCTTGGCGCACCACGCCGGTTTTCGCGCATTAGACCACAGCAAATTGCGTTTGTCGCTAGGCGGTGGTATGTCGGTATTGCCTTCAACCGCTGAAGAGTGGAAACGTATTACAGGTACCAATATCCTAGAAGGCTACGGCTTGTCCGAAACCTCACCCGTTGCCACCCTAAACCCCTTGGCACAAGAGCAATTTAGCGCCAAAATCGGTATCCCGATGCCCAACACCGACATCAAACTGCTCGATGACAACGGCAATGAAGTCGCAGCAGGTGAGCGTGGTGAGATTGCAGTTAAAGGTCCACAAGTGATGAAAGGCTACTGGCAGCGTCCTGAAGCCACTACAGAAGTAATGACAGCAGACGGTTATTTCAAAACCGGTGACATCGCTGTCATTGATGAGCAAGGCTACTTCAAAATCGTTGACCGTAAAAAAGACATGATTTTGGTATCAGGATTTAATGTTTATCCAAACGAAGTTGAAGAGGTGCTAGCGGCGCATCCTAAAGTATTAGAAGTCGGGGTAATTGGGGTGCCGAGCGAAAAAAGCGGTGAAGTACCAAAAGCGTTTGTGGTACGTAAAGACCCAAGCCTCACCGAGGAAGAGTTGCTGCAATATGCACGAAGCGAGTTAACCGGTTATAAGCGTCCGCGTAAAGTTGAATTTGTGGATGAATTGCCAAAATCAAACGTTGGCAAAATCCTGCGTAAAGAACTGCGTAAACTTGAAGAAAAAAAGTAAGCTAACACTTGTTGCCAAAACCCAGCTTTTCTATATCAGATTAGTTGGGTTTTTTATTGCATCGCGCCCAACTAACCTTATAAAATTGGGAATACCAATCGGCTGTTACGAGTAATACTGAGTTTATGGATGACGCTATTTCACCAATCAATGAGCGCCCGATGCATGAGATGTATGAATGGGAAAAAAATCAGCAACCGTGGCTGATTAGCTACGAGCGCTACAACATTTGTAGTACTATCGATATGCCAGATGAGCGAACGTCGCTGATTGACATCTTAGAAGCGGGGTTTGCCAAACATGCACGACAAGTGGCGTATTACTGCGATGATCAAGAGATTACTTACGAGCAGCTAGATAAACTGAGTCTAAAAGTTGCCACTTATTTACAGCAGTTAGGGCTCAAGGTCGGCGATGCTATTGGCGTGATGTTGCCCAATATTTTGCAATATCCTGTGATTACCCTTGGCGTCATCCGTGCTGGCATGGTACTGGTGAGTATGAATCCTTCCTATACCAGTCGCGAGCTTGAGCATCAAATGGATGATGCCGATATCAAGGCGTTGTTTATATTAGATAAATTTATTTATACCTACAAAGACATTGGCGATAACCTTAACCGCGATTTACATCATTTAATCATCTGTCGTTTGGGCGATTTGAAAGGTAAACTCAAAGGCGCGTTAATCAATTTGGTCTCAGCAACCACCGATTTGCCGCCCAAAGGTAATTGGATTTATTTTAGTCAATTATTAGCGGGCACTAGCAAGGCTTATCAACGCCCAACTCTCACGTTATCGAATATCGTATTAATTCAATATACCGGTGGTACCACAGGGACGGCAAAAGGCGCGATGCTCAGTCATGGCAATGTGATTGCCAATTTGCTGCAAATCGATGCGTTGATTCGCAGCGCATATGATGAAGAAGGGCAGGAAGATATTATTTTGGCATCGTTGCCACTGTATCATGTATTTTCATTCACCATTTGCTGTATTTTTATTTTGTATCGTGGGTTTGCCTCAAGACTCGTGCCCAATCCACGTGATATCAATGAACTGGTCAATACGCTAAGGCGTACACCGCCGCATTTTATTTTGGGGGTCAATACGCTATTTAGCGCCTTGATACAGCATCCTGAATTTCGAAGGCTCGATTTTTCCCAACTCAAAGCCACCATTGGCGGCGGCATGGCAATCCTACCCAGCGTTGCTAAAAAATGGCACACCATCACAGGGTTACCGATTATTGAAGGGTATGGGCTCTCAGAAACCGCGCCTGTGATTACCTTTAATCCGTTAACTATCGCAGAATTTACCAACAAAGTCGGGCTGCCAACCCCTGCCACTGACATCATCTTATTGGACAACAACGACCAACCTGTGCGCATTGGCGAACGCGGGGAAATCGCTGTCAAAGGCCCGCAAGTGATGGTGGGGTATCGCAATCTACCGGTTGAGACTGCTAATGCGTTTACCGCGACAGGCTATTTGCGCACGGGCGATATTGGTATCATTGATGAGCGCGGTTTTATCAAAATCGTTGACCGTAAAAAAGACATGATTGTGGTGTCAGGGTTTAATGTCTACCCAAATGAGATTGAGTCAGTGATGCTAGAGCATGCCGATGTGCTCGAGTGTGTGGCGATTGGCGTACCAAGCGCGACGCGCGGTGAAGAGCCCAAAATATTTGTGGTCAGAAAACACAACCGCGTCACCGCTGAGCAACTACTGGCGTTTGGTAAACAGCACTTAAGTGGTTATAAACGCCCACGCTATGTCGAGTTTGTCGATAGTCTGCCCAAGTCCAATGTTGGTAAAATTTTACGTAAAGAGCTGCGTAAGCGCGAAGGGCTTGAATAGCAACCTGCCATGCTGCCGACGGAATTGTCTTGCTAAAACTGGGTTGGCAAGGTAGCATAAAACCACTGTAATTTTTGCCCATTGCTTAAAAACTATCTACCAAACCGTCAAGGCGGTCTTTTAGGGAATCTTATGCGTATCGATAATCGTGAAAACAACCAACTTCGCCCAATTAGTTTTGTGCGTAACTTTACCAAACATGCCGAAGGCTCCGTGCTGGTCAGCTATGGTGATACCAAAGTGCTATGTACCGCCAGTATCGAAACCCAAGTACCGCGCTGGCTCAAAGGCACAGGTAAAGGCTGGATTACCGCTGAATACGGTATGTTGCCACGTGCGACCCACGAGCGTACCCAACGCGAAGCCGCTAAAGGTAAACAATCAGGTCGTACCCAAGAGATTCAGCGGTTGATTGGCCGTAGCTTACGAGCGATGGTAGATCTTGAAAAGCTTGGGGAAAATACCATCCATATCGACTGTGACGTGCTGCAAGCCGATGGCGGTACTCGTACTGCCAGTATCACCGGTGCGGCTGTGGCATTGGTCGATGCGTTAGAAAAACTGCAAGCCGCCAAAAAACTCAAAGCCGATCCTTTGGTTGGCTTGGTAGCAGCGGTCTCTGTGGGCATCAAAAATGGTGAAGTACTCTTGGATTTGAACTATAGCGAAGACTCAAGCTGTGACACAGATCTTAACGTCGTGATGACGCAAAAAGGCGAGTTTATTGAGATTCAAGGCACTGCCGAAGAAAAACCTTTTACCCGTGCGCAAGTGGACGAAATGCTAGCGATTGCTGAAGAAGGTATCAAACAGCTGATTGCCGAACAACAAGCAGTGCTAGGTTGGTAAAATAGCCTAACAAAACAAGCTGGGCTAGTAAGGGCGTAGGCGCTACGCCCTTGAAATCGTTATAGAGATGATTATGTTAAAAGTCACCGAGACAGGCGTTACCATTGGTTTGCAAAGTCAAGCGGTGACACCAAACAAGCTGACCCAAATACTCTGGATGGGTATCGCCATTGCCGGGGTAGGGCTATTGATGGCATTTAAAATGCTCTCAGTCGCCATCGGCTCGCTGATGATTTTACTAGCCATCATCGCAGGTGTTGCGTGGCAATCATTCAACCGAAAAAAAGAGGTGGCCACTTTGACAGGGGGTGAACTGCGACTGACCCAACAAGGTTTTAGCCATCACCAAGGTGCTAAAGTCACAAGTTATCAATTATTGCCTAGCGATAGCATTGAGCACACAATCGATGGCATGATCATCTACAATGCTGACGGTCTAACCTTGTATCACATCACAGGTTTTCATGACCCTAAACATATCAAAATCGCCCAAGCCGTCCTACAAGGTAAGCCCATCAAAGCCCAAGGCAAAGCAATCAAACTACAAAGCACTTAATCAAAAAACCACACCCTATCTCACATAGTGGTTAGCCTTAGTTACCAAATCATAATAATTTTTTTGGCAATACTTGTTAAAATCCTTAGAGATGATTAATCCACACTCTGATAATAACATTCATTATTAAACCAATATAAACCAAAAACATGGAAGGAAAGGACGATGTCGACTGCATTAAAATTTGCCACCCCATTTATCGTTGCGATGGCGCTGGTAGGCTGTAATAAAAAAACAGAAACCACCACCACAACTACTGCTTCAGCGCCTGCTACCACAGTTACCGCTAGCGCCAATGGTGCAACGGCAACCGCTACGGTAAGTACCACAACGACGTCGACCACGGCAGTTGACCCTAACATGACGCCAGAAGACCACAAAAAAGCGCGTGAAAGAATCATGAAAGATTGGAAAAAAACCAACCAGACCATTGGTGCGATGGTCAAAGACCCAAGCAAATTTGATGCCGCGCAAGTCAAAGCCGCCGCCGAGAAACTTAACCAAAATCCTTGGGTGCATTATCCAGAGACAGCCAAAGGCGGTGAAGCAAAAGATGAAATTTGGCGCGATGCTGCAGGGTTCCAACAACAAATTGATAAATTTAAAACCGCTGCCAGTGCCCTCAATGCCGCCGCTGCGACTGCAACCAGTGTTGATGGCATCAAAACCCAATTTGGTGATTTGGGCGCTAGCTGTAAATCCTGTCATGAAAAATATAAAGAAGATTAAGTTTTTATACCCAAAAAAAGGCAGTGTTCAATAACTGCCTTTTTTATTGGCCTAATTAACTTTGATAAAAATTAACTTTGATAAAATTGTGAAAGATATCAAACGAGGTCAATGGTAGCGGGCGCAGTTTAGTTAACTGGCTTAGCAAGAATTTGGCATCGGTTGACAGTTTTTGCCCCGTTTGCCAAAACTTCACCGCTTGGGCTTGTACATCAGCTTCAAAAGTGCTTTGACTGGTGTCAAAATCGGCAAACAAATTATCTTTAGACACACTAAAGGGTTTGTTGCAAGCCAGCGTCAATAAACATTCAATCGCTTGCGGCAGGATTTCTACTTGTTCAAACTGTTGCTGCTGCTGCTCATTACGTCCATCGGGCGCATACCAGTAGCCAAAGTCATTGAGCAATCGGCGTTTTTGACCTGCCATACACCAATGGCTAATTTCATGCAAGGAACTGGCAAAAAATCCATGCGCAAACACAATTTTGGCAGGCTCAGTATCGGTCGCGGCAAAATATTCAGGCTCATGCTCGCCTTTGACCAAAATCGTATCATGATGGAAAAACCACAGTTTGAACCAACCCATTAGCCATTGCACTTGTAATGCTTCCACCGATACCCATTGATAGTCAGTCAAAGGGCGATTTTTTGTCTTTGATATACTGGCTAGTACGGGCAAAAAATTAACCCTTAATGCTAAATGCGCCCTTTGTTGGTCAATCACCGTTGTGTCCATATCATTGGTTAATACAGGCACCACCGCGAATTGACTGACAAAAGGCAGCGTCATAAAGGGAAAAATAGCAAGGGCTCGTGGTGATATTTGTGCGGATAGTGGCGATAGGTGTGTGGACATAGCAAAAGTAGGGTCGATAAAAATTGCTATTATACAATTTAACAGCCCGCATCGACTAGGAAATCAGGCCAACAACATGCTACCATGCAATGGACGTCAGTATGCTTTATACTGTAACGCAACATAATTAAAAGGAGCGGTGAAATGACGCTACATTCTTTATCAAACGTGCCATCACAATCATCGCAAGATGTACCGACAACTGCCCCATCCAAGACCGCCAATAATACTACCAGTGAGATTGGCGCCAGTGCCAGCTTGGTTAAGTTTATTGACTTGGCACGTTGGGAGCATAACAATGACAACCATTATCACTGGGAAGGCAAGGTGAGTCTCAAGGATTTGCCACGTATCTATGCCTTGAGTGATGAACATCATCATAACGATCAGCCACTGGATGTGATATTAGACATTCAGAAAAAAGGGGACGTGGTATTTTGGCAACTACACACCACGGGCGTGCTTTGGCAAACCTGCCAGCGCTGCCTAGACCCCGTCGCAGTAAGTCTGGATGTCGATAGTGAGCTTGCGCTACTTGAAGATGAAAATCACGTCGCATTGCTTGATGAAGGCACAGAAATTATTATGATTGATGAGCTAACGGATGACAATAAACTTTGGCTATTACCGATGATTGAAGATGAATTATTGGTGGATTTGCCATTAGCGCCCAAGCATGACGACTGCGAAATGGCAGTGACTGAGGTGGGCGAGTTACCAGAGGCAGTGGCGGAAAAAGAAAATCCGTTTGCGGTACTGGCAAGCTTAAAAAGTTAATAACAACCACGCCATTAGATATCCCGTCATACACGTAGTAACAAAAACTTGCCACTAAATATCGGTTAAGGCTTTGCTAAATAGGTTTTTTTACGTATAATATGGCGTTTATAAATTTATCTGATTGTCTGTTCCAATAGTTTGCCTTATATCCATGCCAAATATCGATATCAAGTTGTTTGCATGATGATGTAATGAGGTTAAGGGAACGATGTTTTAATAGCGAGAAGCACAGGAGCTAACCTCATGGCTGTTCAACAAAACCGTAAAAGCCGTTCACGCCGTGATATGCGTCGTTCACACGACCGCATCACAATCAATGCTGTTGCTGTAGATGCAACTACCGGTGAAAAACACATCCGTCACCATGCGACTAAAGACGGTTTTTACCGTGGTCGTCAATTATTCAAAGTAGCAGCCGTTGCTGAATAATTAGCGCAAAATGCAGGGCTTTGACATAGCTTAGTATGCATTGGCTAAGCACCAAAAAGGCTGATGATGATTCATCAGCCTTTTTTTATTTGTTTTTTATGTAAAAATACCCCAAAGAAAAAGCTAGAATTTTTTTTTCAATATGCCATAATAATCGGAGTACAATTGTACACATAAATTTACTAGCTTACTTTTGCCTGCTTGCTTGATAGTAAGTTATATTATTGCCAGCCAAGTTTGATAAGCCTATAACATCAATCTAAGCTACTGACGCCATTTTGATTTTGCTGATAACTTTTGGTAAAGTAATCGACCAAAAAATCGCCTAAGCAAATTTTTTTGACCATGTTTTTTAGCGCTCTAGTAGGCGCAATACAACATAAGCAGTACAATATAATAAGTTAGGACATTATGGATAACCCAATGCAAAGCCAAGCCAGCGCAAATCAACCAGCCACTTCATCACAAAATGCTGCACCTATGAAATATGCTGTGATTTTTCCAGGACAAGGCTCGCAGAGTGTGGGCATGCTACAAGATTGGGCGGCCCAGTATCCTACTGTCAAAGCAACGTTTGATGAAGCCTCAAAGGCGCTTGGGTTTGACTTGTGGGCGATATGCCAAGGGGCGTCAGGTGCCGCGTCTTTAGATGATACTGCGTATACCCAACCTGCACTATTGACCGCTAGTATGGCGATTTGGCGGGTGCTGCGCGATGAGCTTGATTTACAGCCGGCCTATGTTGCCGGGCATTCACTGGGTGAATACAGTGCGCTGTGTGCCGCTGGGGTGTTGAGTTTGGCAGATGCGGTAAAGCTGGTGCATCAACGCGGTCAGTATATGAGCGCCGCCATGCAATCACAAACAGGCAAAATGGCGGCGATTTTAGGTCTGCCTGATGAAGATGTACAACAAATATGTGATGCTGTGGTAGCGGCGCATGCGCAGGCAGTGGTCAGCCCAGCCAATTTTAACGCGCCAGGGCAAGTGGTGATTGCAGGCAATGTGGCAGGCGTGGATTTAGCGTCAGAGAAAATTGCTTCACTCGGTAAAAAAAGCATGCCGCTAAAAGTCAGTGTACCCTCACATTGTCAGCTGATGACGCCTGCCACCGATAAGCTTGCCGCAGAATTAGAAACCGTTACATTTAACCCGCCCAGTATTCCCGTGATACAAAATCGCCATGCGCGGGTAGAAACCGATGTGACCGCAATCAAACAAGCCTTGATTGAGCAGCTCAATATGCCCGTGCTATGGTCGACTATTGAGAATAATTTAGCAGACGCGCAAATCAGCTTACAAATCGAATGTGGTAGCGGTAGTGTGCTGACAGGACTAGCCAAACGCCAAGCGCAGAAAATTACCACACTAGCAACCGATACAGTGGCCAAACTAGATAATATAAAACAACAATTATCAGCCCAATAAAAAAACCAAGGAAGTATATGACTCAACGTATTGCATTAGTGACAGGCGCTAGCCGTGGAATTGGTCAAGCAATCGCCAAACGTCTAGCAAATGAAGGCTATCTTGTCATCGGCACTGCTACCAGTGAAAAAGGTGCAGCGGCAGTCAATGATTACCTACAAGAATTGGGGGGCGCAGGTCGTGTGCTCAATGTGCAAGATGCCGAGCAAATCAACCAGTTATTTGATAGCATTGAAAAAGAATTTGGCAATGTACAGGTACTAGTCAACAATGCCGGTATTACCCAAGATGGTCTGCTCATGCGAATGGATGACAATGCCTGGGAGCGCGTACTCGACGTGAATTTGACCTCGGTGTTTCGCACTAGTAAACGCGCCATAAAAGGCATGATGAAAGCGCGGCAAGGTCGCATTATTAATATCACCTCAGTAGTCGCTGCGATGGGCAATGCCGGACAAACCAACTATACGGCAAGCAAAGCAGGCATTGAAGGGTTTACCCGCTCACTGGCTCGGGAGATTGGGTCACGCCAAATCACCGTCAACTGCGTGGCACCAGGCTTTATCGATACCGACATGACCAGCGAGCTTGATGAAGCATTGATTCAATCCATGCTTAATGCCGTTCCGCTAGCCAGACTGGGCAAACCTGAAGACATCGCCGCTGCGGTAAATTTCTTGGCAAGTGAAGAAGCAGGTTATATTACCGGCACCGTGCTTGACGTCAATGGCGGCATGTACATGTAAATGGTTTAGCCTGCCAAACACCAACCTAACGAGCGGTAAGATGCAGTTTTTGAGCTTAAAATACAGTTTTTGAAATAGTAACAGGTTGCATTATTTTATTTTGAAATAGGCAATGAGCATGATAATATGCTCTAATATGTAGTTTACTCGATATATCATATACCCCAATGCAAGGAGAGAAGCATGAGTAACGAAATCGAACAAAAAGTAAAAGCCGCAGTAGCTGAGCAATTAGGCGTGAATGCAGAAGACATCAAAAATGAATCTTCATTTATGGATGACCTCGGTGCAGATTCACTTGACCTTGTTGAATTGGTGATGTCTTTTGAAAACGAATTTGGTATTACCATTCCTGATGAAGACAGCGCACAATTGACCACGGTGCAAAGTGCTATCAGCTATGTACAATCAAAATTGGCTAACTAGTTACTAGTTAGTTTAGCAGCCTACTTATTACTTAGTTTAGCGGCATTTTACCCCAGTTTTAGCGATAAAATTGGGGTTTTTATTTATTTAAAATCAGCTCCAACACAAACTTCGTTCCGATAAACGCCAAGCCAAGTAAAATCACACCATATAGCGTCATATTAGCGGCGCGTTGACCTCGCCAGCCAAAGCGCCAATGCCCAACCAATAACGCTCCAAATACTAGCCAAGACAACAGACTAAACACAGTCTTGTGTACCAAATGCTGCGCCAGTAAATTGGTCGTATCAATAAAGCCCAACAACAACGAAATCGACAATAGGCCAAAACCCACAGTAATCATATCAAACAGCAACGCTTCCATGCTTTGGAGTGAAGGTAGTTTATCGACCCAGACACGGTGAAAGGTTTGACGTTTGAGTTCGCTGATTTGTAGCCGTAGCATAATCGCGGCAATCGCTGCCATAAATAGTACCGAATAGGCAGCCAAAGACATGATGATATGGGCTTGTAAGATAGGACTGATGGTTGATAGCGGGTGATAGGGTGCATCGCCAAAAAAACCAATCATCATGCCCAAAAATGCCAACGGCGTTGCCAAAATCCCAAGCGGCAAAATTTGGCGATAAAGACAAAACCCCCAATAAAATAACAGCATAAACAATGTCGTCAACGACACGACATTAAAAATATTAAAGTTTAGCCCGCCTTGGGTAATGATATCAGGATATAACACCACCGCATGACCCAATAACCCAATCAGCAATTGCCCAAGCACCATGCCTTTACGGATGGGCTTTTGTTGCGTAACTGCCCACATCAAATAGACGGTAGTTAAGCCATAACAGACTAACGCAAGTACAAAGATTACAAACACCCTAGCCTCATCAAAAATCATCAAATACGTGCAAAATGCGATGGTTATACTAGCATGACCCATGTAACAAATCGCGATTTTATCGGTATTATATTAGCAGTTTTAGCTAATTTAGCATAAAATAGTAAGATTATAAAATTGATAGCAATAGATTAGAGAAATTATATGTTTGAAACCTTAACCGAACGCCTGTCGACGAGTTTACGTAGTATCTCTGGTACAGGGCAGCTAACTGAAGACAACATCAAAGACACCTTGCGTGAAGTGCGTATGGCGCTACTAGAAGCGGATGTCGCCTTGCCAGTGACGCGCGATTTTGTGTCACGGGTAAAAGACAAAGCCCTAGGTCAAGAAGTCCTTAAAGAACTCGCCCCAGGTCAAGCCTTTGTCAAAATCGTCTATGACGAATTGACCGAGATGATGGGCAGTGCGAACCAATCACTTGAAATGACAGGCAAACCACCTGTTGTCTATCTACTAGCGGGTTTGCAAGGGGCGGGCAAAACCACCACAGCCGGTAAACTTGCCAAATATCTGCAAGAGCGCCATAAGAAAAAAGTCATGTTAGTCTCTGCGGACGTCTATCGCCCCGCAGCAATCAAGCAGCTTGAGCAAGTCGCTGAGCAAGTCAAAGCCAATTTTGTGCCATCGAGTGCTGACCAAAACCCGATTGATATCGCCAAACGCGCCATCGAACAAGCCAAAGTACAGTTTCAAGATATTTTGATTATCGATACCGCAGGTCGTCTACACATCGACGAAGCCATGATGGATGAAATCAAAGCCTTAACCGCAGCGGTCACTCCGTCAGAAACCTTATTTGTGGTTGACTCAATGACCGGTCAAGATGCGGCAAATACTGCAAAAGCCTTTAATGATGCGCTACCTTTGACTGGCGTGATTTTGACCAAGACTGACGGTGATGCACGTGGTGGTGCGGCATTGTCGGTACGTGCCATCACTGGCAAACCGATCAAATTTTTGGGTCGTGGTGAAAAACTTGACGCGCTTGAGCCCTTCCACCCTGAGCGTGTCGCACAGCGTATCTTGGGCATGGGTGACGTGTTGTCACTAGTCGAAGAAGTCGAGCAAAAAATTGACCGCGAAAAAGCGGAAAAAATGGCGAAAAAAATCCAAAAAGGCGGCGAGTTTGACCTTGAGGATTTGCTAACCCAATTCCAGCAAATGAAGAATTTGGGCGGCATGGCGGGCTTCTTGGATAAAATGCCAGGCATGAGCGGTGCGGATGTCCAAAAAGCGGTATCAGATGCCAAACCAGAAGAAAAGGTCAAAGAAATGGAAGCACTCATTCATTCCATGACCCCATTTGAACGTAAAAACCCCGATAAAATCAACCCAAGTCGTAAACGCCGTATCGCGGCAGGCGCAGGTAAAGACGTGCAGCACGTCAATCAGCTGTTAAAGCAGCACAAGCAAATGGCAAAAATGATGAAAATGTTATCTGACCCATCGGGCATCAGCAAAATGATGAAAGCGGTGCAAGGGTTGACCAAAGGCATGGGCGGTGGCGGTGGTCCATTATTTGGACAAAACAATCAAGCAGGCGCAAATACCACGACAGTTAACGGCCAAGCCAATCCAGTTGCGCCAAAATTCAAAACCCGTTTTTAAAATTTTAATCGCAGAATTGTGCTTTCAAAGCCCGTATGCATTACGGGCTTTTTTATTCATCTAAGGAATAATGAAAGTATTAAATATTCCAAGACAGTATAATTAAAAATCCTTACTATATTTTCAATCATTAAGCCATTGGATGTTTAGCTTGGCACTTTGAAAACTTATGAGGAAAACATGACAAACGCGACCCAAACTCACCCATTCACCACCCGTACTTACTCTAAAGGTAAAATATTTACATTAGCCGGTATTTCAGTGATGGCAGTGGCAAGCTTAACTGCCTGCCAAAAAGCCCCACCTAAAAACGAGAGTGCAGCCAGCGCTTCAGCCGCTAACGGCAATGGTGTATCTTTGCTAAACGTATCTTACGACGTGTCCCGCGAGTTGTATAAAGAATACAACCCGATTTTTACGGGGCAGCAAAAACAAGCCATCACTATCCAGCAGTCGCATGGCGGCTCAAGCAAACAAGCCTTGAGCGTGGCGAATGGGCTTAAAGCGGATGTGGTGACCATGAACCAAACCTCAGATGTAGAACTGCTGGTGAAAAAAGGCTTGGTGGATAAAAACTGGCAACAAGCGTTTCCCAATAACGCGATACCTTATACTAGCACCATGGTACTACTAGTTCGCAACAACAACCCCAAGCAAATCAAAGACTGGGATGACTTGGCAAAACCCGGTGTCAGTATCGTGATTGCCAATCCAAAAACCAGTGGTACAGCGCGATATGGTTTCTTGGGTGCGTATGGATATGGATTGCACCACTTCAATAATGACGAAGCCAAAACCAAAACCCTGGTGAAGCAAATTTTGAGCAATGTGGCAGTGTATGACAGTGGCGCAAGGGCAGCGACAACAAGCTTTTTACAACGAGAAATCGGTGATGTGCTGATTACCACAGAGAATGAAGCACAAATCACCAAAAAAGAATTTGCCGATAAAAACTTACAGATTATTTATCCCAGTTATTCGGTCAAGATTAGTAACCCTGTCGCTGTGGTGAATGCGGTTACCGAGCAAAAAGGTACCACTGAATTGGCAAAAGCCTATTTAAAAGGTTTGTGGGATACGCCTGCCCAAGAGATTATGGCCAAGAATTATTTGCGCCCTGTGGATGCGGCGACTTTGGCAAAATACCAAAGCCAATTTCCTGCAATTGCCACGTTTGAGCCAAATCAAGTTTTTGGTAGTTGGGATGAGATTATGAGCAAGTTTTTTAAAGATGGCGCAATTTTTGACCAATTGGCGGTAAAAAAATAACCGTGGCTCTAGCGATTGGCGAGGGTAGTTAAGTCATACTTTAAGGCATCAAAACACACATCGGCAGCAAAGCCCCGATATTGCAGAAATCGCAGTTGACGGGCTTTTTCTTTAGGCTCCGTCGGGATGGCATCACCGTATTTTCGTACCCGTGCTGCCACTGCTTGGGCAAGCCAATCCACTTCATAGGCCTCATCTGGGTCGTCATCCGCCGTGTCTGATTCAATATCATTGAGTAATAAATCTTCAAAAAAATCATTGTGCATCTCAATCCATGCATTAATCGCACTGACCGAACGGACGGTGGTTAAGCCGTGTTTTTTTAACGTTTGAAAAATCCGCTGGGTACCATGCTGCTTGCCGATACCTTCTTTGATTAATGCAGATGTCATACGCTCATCGCTTTGATAGCCTTCTGCTTCAAATTCGGTCAAAAGCGTTTCGATAGCCGCCGCATCACATCCTTTAGCCAGTAGTTTGTCCCGCAGCTCTTTTTTAGACTGCTCACGCCGCCCAAGATAATAAAACGCCAGCCAGCGCATATAGCTCTCAGCTTTAAGCTTGTCATGGTAAGCTTGGCGTTGTTCATCAGTCATTAACTGATTTTCGATATTTTTTAACAAGGATTTAGGATCTGGCATAGCGGTTTTAACCGTGACTAAAAAAAGCTAACAGGCGGGGGAACAAGTTGAGCAGTATAAAAACAAAAACCCCAGTAAAAACTAGGGTTTTGGTTAGCTAGGCAATTATTGCATACCTTCGACAAACTCAGGGGGTTCAACATCATGCGCTTCTTCTGGCACAGGTTCGACATTACCAAGCTTAGCAGCGCGCACTTTGGCTTCAATCTCTTGGGCGATTTGTGGGTTTTCTTCCAAGAATCTAATGGCGTTGGCTTTACCTTGACCAATTTTACTGTCATTGTAGCTGTACCAAGCGCCCGATTTTTTGACCGCATCAATATCGACGCCCAAGTCCACCACTTCACCTAAATGATTGGTACCTGTCCCATACATGATGTCAAATTCTGCTTGGCGAAACGGCGGCGCCAGTTTATTTTTGATGACTTTAACGCGGGTCTCAGAACCGACGATGTTTTCACCGTCTTTAACCGCACCAATACGACGAATATCCAAGCGCACCGACGCATAGAATTTAAGGGCGTTACCACCCGTCGTGGTTTCTGGCGAACCAAACATGACACCGATTTTCATACGAATTTGGTTAATGAATACCACCATACAGTTAGAACGTTTGGCGTTACCGGTGATTTTACGTAGCGCTTGGCTCATCAAGCGCGCTTGCAGACCCATGTGGCTGTCGCCCATCTCGCCTTCAATCTCTGCGCGTGGGGTAAGGGCGGCGACCGAGTCCACAACAATCATATCTACCGCACCTGAGCGCACTAGCATATCGGTGATTTCAAGCGCTTGTTCACCGTTGTCAGGCTGCGTGACAAGTAAAGCGTCGACATCAACGCCCAATTTTTTGGCATAAATAGGGTCTAGCGCATGCTCAGCATCGATAAAAGCACAGGTACCGCCTTGTTTTTGACATTGGGCGATTGCTTGCAAGGTTAAAGTGGTTTTACCCGAACTTTCAGGACCATAAATTTCGACGATACGACCCTTTGGCAAACCGCCAATGCCCAGTGCGATATCCAAACCCAATGAGCCTGTAGATACTACATCCACGTTGATTTTTGCTGACTCATCACCCAGGCGCATGATGGTATTTTTACCGAATTGTTTTTCAATTTGTGATAAAGCGGCAGTTAAAGCTTTGGCTTTATTGTCGTCCATAAGGACTCCTTGTCATAAAAAAGGTTAATAAAAACGGGAAAAATTTAAAGGTAGTGATAAGTTAAAAAAGAAGTGAATTGATAAAGCTATAATAACAAAATATACGAAAAATTATAGGGCTAAATCACTGATATACGACATATATTGTCGCTTATTATTGTTAATAATTAATTAAAAATGACATGAGAAAATCTCTATATAAATGGGTGTTTTTTGGGTGTTTTCAAGCTATAAGTTGCAACAAAAATCCCGACTAGTAGAGTGAGGATATGCAATGTGAGTCGCCAATATTGAGCCTTAGTGTGCCTCATCTTCTGGTGAGTCATTGGGTGGGGTTTGGGTGTTGCTAGGTATGGCAGAGCTAGGCATAGCAGTAGCAGTGCTCGGATTTGAGTCGGCTGTCGCTGCCAAATAGCTTTGCGGATGATGGTGAGTGATTTTTGCTTCTTCATGCGCCAGTGAGCGCGCCGCTTGACGTAGCTCAAATTTTTGCACTTTACCTGTCGAGGTTTTTGGGATTTGCGCAAAAATAATATGTTTGGGCACTTGGAAACCTGCCAAATATTTACGGCAATGGGCAATGATGTCTTCCCGATCTAGCGTTGAGCCTTCGCGGATTTCGATAAAGGCTACCGGTACTTCACCCCATTTGTCATGGGGAGCAGCAACCACCCCACAGCTTTCCACTTCTGGCATACGATACAGCACGTTTTCCACTTCGATACTTGAGATATTCTCACCGCCCGAGATGATGATGTCTTTGAGCCGATCCATAATTTTAATGTAACCATCCGGGTATTTGACGCCCAAGTCACCGGTCTTAAACCAGCCACCGTTAAAGGCTTCTGCAGTGGCTTTGCGGTTTTTTAGATAGCCTTTCATCACCATATTGCCACGGATAGCCAGCTCACCAATTTCGCTACCATCAGCTGCAACCGGGGTAGTAGTGCCTTGTTTGAATACATCAAACCCCGCTAGCAAATGTGAGTTCATGCCTTGGCGGGATTTTTTTTGCGCGCGTTCACTGACAGTCAAATCATCCCATTCTGGGCGCTCAACACACAGGGTGACGGGACCATATACTTCTGTCAAACCGTAGACATGCGTGATTTTAAAACCCATTTCTTCCATTTTGGCAAGCAAAGACTCAGGCGGTGGTGCGCCTGCGACATTACAACGTACTTCATGTTTGATGGCTTTTTTCAGCGCTTCATTACCATTGGCAATCATGTTGTGCACGATAGGCGCTGCACTATAGTGGGTGACTTTTTCATCGGCAATCAACCGTAAAATCAAATCAGTATCAACTTTGCGTAAGCACACATTGGTACCCGCCCGCTCACCAATGCTCCAAGGAAAGCTCCAGCCATTACAGTGAAACAGGGGGAGCGTCCATAAATACACAGGGTGCTTTGGCATATCCCAATCTAAAATATTAGAGACGGCATTTAAGGTCGCACCACGATGGTGATACACCACGCCTTTTGGGATACCTGTGGTACCTGATGTGTAGTTGAGCGCGATGGCATCCCATTCATCAGTTGGTTTTTCCCAGTTGTCTAAGTCGGTTCCTGAGGCGATCAATTCTTCATAGGTCATGTTGCCAAAAGGTTCGGTTGGCGTGACGGCAGGGTCGGTAGCATGAATGATAATTAAGTTAGGAAATGACTCTTGAACCAGCGCAATATGCTGTTCAAACTCAGTATCGACAATCAATACTTTAGCTTCACTGTGCTGTAGGCAAAATACCAAGGCATTGATGTCCAAACGGGTATTTAAGGTACATAGCACACCACCAGACATCGGTACGCCAAACGCGACTTCAACCATAGCTGGGGTATTGGGCAGTAGCACTGCAACAGTATCGTCTTTATCGATGCCTAGTTTTTTTAGGGCATCCGACATTTTGCGGCAGCGATTATAGGTCTCGCCCCAACTTTGCCGTAGGTCATTGTGCTGATAATCTTTATAGACAATCGCCGTTTGATCGGGATAGATGCTAGCAGTACGCTCAATAAAATCAATGGGAGTAAGCGGGGTATAGTTGGCAGGATTTTTTTCCAGCCCTGTATGGAAGTTTGGCATAACGACATCCCTGTAGTTAACAAATAAACGCCTTTATCATAACAAGGATTTTGACCAAATCCTATATATCAGTGTGCTTTTTGATAAAATATAAAAAAATGACCAAAATAGATAAGCCTTCACTGTGTTTTACAAGCTAGCATAACACAGTCAGGGTTTAGTCTTCGACAAATACGCAGCCAAGGGTGAACACCCCGATATTTGCTATAGAGACACTGGCGGCAGGAAGAACTTCGGTTTTAGCATAACCGCGTAACGATAAATAGTTGAGTAGGGACTTGGTATGAGGGTTTAGATTGCCGCTAAGCACATACATTTTACCCTTTTTACCATTGGCGGCGTTGATGATAGCATCGGCGAGTCGCTCAATACATTTTTCAAAACTACGCACCTTTTCAAAGGCGACTATTTGACCTGAGTATTCGACTTTTACAATCGGTTTAATACCGAATAAATTGGCAAAAAAGCCGACTGGGGCTGAAATACGCTTGGTACGAATCATGCCTTTAAGGTTATCAACGGCCAAATAGATATGGATTTTATCGCGCAGGCGGTTGATTTCGGTGATGATTTGAGGGATTTCTGTGCCTTGTTTGAGTAAGCGTGAGGCTTCTTGTACAAGAATCGCTTCGCCATGTGAAATCGTGCGTGAATCATAGATATAAATTTTCATGCGATGACTAAACATGGAGCTGATATTGAGCAAGTTGTTGTAGGTTTGGCTTAAAGAAGAGGACAAACAGATGAATAAAACTTCTTGCACGTCTTCTTTGATGAGCTGATAAAAGAATTCAATGAGCTGATTTTCAGTGGGGGCAGAGGTACTGATGTCGATATTGGGGGTATCGAGTAGAATACGCGATAGACTGTCTAAGCTTAGGTTTTGTCCATCTAGATAATTGGCACCGCCCATATGGATATTCATTGGCAACATTTTGACATTTTCTGGAATGCCAAGGTCGTCAAGACAAGACGTAGACGTGCTCACAATCATTTTTTTCACAGTAATTTCCCTTCGGTTGTACTTTTATCCTAGCTTGATATTAGCATTATCACAAAAATAAGCATGACTTTTTTGTAGACTCATGCGGACAAAATTTGCCTTATGCTTTCAAAGATGACTATTTATAATAGGTTGACCTATTTTTGGTTTGATGTATGCTTAAGGTATATTGATATAGCTACATTGCGTGACCACATTGACGAGTTCCCACATTAACGAATTGATTATGAAAACGAGCTCATTGACAAAGTGACAAGATTAATTCCTTAATGTGACCAAATAGTGAAAGGAAATTACTGCCAAGGATTATTTATGTCAAATAACAGCCAGATATCTACTCATAACACCCATTATCCGCATATTTTTGAACCCCTGGATTTAGGGTTTACCAAGCTTAAAAATCGTATTGTGATGGGCTCGATGCACACAGGGCTTGAAGATCGGTTCTTTAACTATCCAAAGCTAGCCGCTTATTTTGCCGAGCGCGCCAAAGGTGGCGTTGCCATGATGATCACGGGCGGTATCTCGCCCAATCATGAAGGTTGGTTAGTGCCGGCAGGCGGAACGCTCAATCACAAGGGCGATGTAGTCAATCATCGTAAAGTCACCAAAGCTGTGCACCAATATGACTGCAAAATCATCTTGCAAATTCTGCACAGCGGTCGCTATGGTTATCATCCATTGGCGGTATCAGCCAGTGCCATCAAGTCGCCTATTTCACCCTTCAAACCCCGTCAAATGAGTGAAAAAAATATTTTGGCGACTATCAAAGACTATGCCAAAACTGCCAAACTTGCACAAATGGCGGGCTATGATGGTGTTGAAATCATGGGTTCAGAAGGCTATTTACTCAATCAGTTTTTAAGCAATCACGTCAATCAGCGCACCGACCAATGGGGCGGTAGTTTAGAGAACCGTATGCGTTTTGCGCTTGAAGTCATCAAAGCGGTACGCGAGGCGGTGGGAGAAGCGTTTATTATCACCTTCCGTTTGTCGATGATTGACTTGGTGCCCGATGGCAACACCATGGATGAAGTCATTACTATCGCCAAAGCCATTGAAAAAGCCGGCGTGACCATAATAAATACGGGCATTGGCTGGCATGAAGCGCGTGTTCCCACTATCGTCACGTCGGTGCCACGCGCAGCATTTGCCGATGTGATTGCTGAAGTCAAACGCCACGTGACTATCCCTGTGATTGCTGCCAACCGTGTCAATATGCCAGAGACTGCCGAGCAGCTGCTAGCAGATAACCAAGCTGACTTGGTACAAATGGCGCGTCCGTTCTTGGCAGACCCAGATTGGGTAACAAAAGCCAGCCTTGGGCAGACCCATCTGATTAATACTTGTATCGGCTGTAACCAAGCGTGTCTAGATCATACATTTGACAATAAACGCTCAACCTGTCTAGTCAACCCCCAAGCCTGTTATGAAACCGAACTGGTCTATAAACCTGCCAAAAAAGCCAAAAAAATTGCCGTAGTGGGCGCGGGCATGGCAGGCTTATCAGCGGCGACGGTCGCCGCCAAACGCGGTCATCAAGTCACCTTGTTTGAAGCACAGGATAAAATCGGCGGACAGTTTAACTATGCCAAAGTGATTCCAGGTAAAGAAGAGTTCTTTGAGACCATCCGTTACTTTACCAATTTGGTGGACAGTTTAGATATTGAGCTCAAACTCAATCACAAAGTCAGCAAAGAGGAACTAGAGTCAGGTCAGTTTGATGATGTGATTATTGCCACAGGCGTTGTGCCACGGGCGCTTGACTTTGAAGGGGTAGAGTTACCGCAAGTGATGAGCTATGCCGAATTGCTATCGGGTCAAAAAGTCGCAGGTAAGCGAGTCGCGGTGATCGGTGCAGGCGGAATTGGTTTCGATGTTAGCGAATATTTGACCTCTACCCATGTTAAACCGTTTGAAAAAGATGCGCAAGGCAACGTGATTTATCAACCCCATCCGCAAAGCGTAGCCTCATGGAAACGTGAGTGGGGCGTGGACACCAACCCACACTATGACAGCGAAGGTGGATTGGTAAAACCAGAGCCCATTATCCCAACCCGTGAAGTGTATTTGATGCAGCGTAAAAAAGGTCGCTTGGGGGCAGGTCTCAATAAAACCTCAGGCTGGGTGCACCGTGCTCATATCAACAAGCATGGCGTCAAACAGGTGAGCGGCATTGGCTATGAGAAAATTACCAATGAAGGCATTTGGATTACCAACCCAGACGGTCATAGTCAATTATTGCGCGTTGATAGTATCGTTATCTGCGCGGGGCAAGAATCGGTCAATCACCTAATGCCTGCCGTGGGTGATGACTTGACAGCACAATATCACTTGATTGGTGGGGCAAAATTGGCAGGCGAATTGGACGCCAAACGTGCCATTCGCGAAGGCGCGGAAGTCGCTGCCATGTTGTAGCAGCTTTTACTATGTCATAAAAAAGGCGATGAATGAATGTCATCGCCTTTTTTATATCGACCGCGTGTTATTGAATGGCATCAGATGCTAAGAAAAAATTGCGCGCTTGCTGAGAGTCAATCAGTTTGTCTACAGCACCTTGCAAATCGTGCGTAGTATGCGGCTGCTCAATCATCTCGCGAATGGTGTCATACAGCCGTGAAAACAACGAGAAATTACTCTGTAGCAAATAACTCATAATTAGCTCGCTCACCCCCGTCACCTCTAAATCAAGCGACGTCTTAAAGCGCAGCTCGCCATCCATCACATCCATTTCCAAATTGCCAATCATCAAATCATAATTCAGATAAGCGAGCATGGCGAGCATCTCTGGGCGATTGGCTTCAGCAATCGCAGTAGGATAAACACTGTATACCGCAATCAATTGCTGCTCACTAAAAAAACGAATCATACAACCCCAATGCCGCTCTTTATCTGACACTTGCATCGTATAATGATGAATACTTTGCTCATCTTGTTCGCTGGCCGGGTGATACATAAATTGATAACCCATACTGGCTAAGATATGCTCTATATCATCGGGAGTAATCGGTTGTAGCGCTAATTCGTCATCTGCATCAAGCGACTTACTGGCTAAAATCGGTTCATCTTGTAAATGGCTATGTTCATCAAACGCCGCATTGATTAGATTTTTGGCAAAAGGCTGATAGTCAGTAGCATCGCTATGCTCGCTTGTCTCAGCATAATAGCCAGAGTCAGTTTTTTTATCGGCTACAGGGAGTGACGCTGGTTTTTCAGCAGTAAACAACAGTTTTAGGCGTTGCCATAAACGCTTCGGATTTTTGGACATTGATTTCACTTACCCAAGAAAAAATAGCTAAAAATAGAAAGAAAAACGAAAAGCAGAACAGTTAAAAAACGAAAAAGTTAACAAACAGGTTGGCAAAACTTTGACACTATCACCAAGCTTTATATGGATACTTTATATTGATAATAGCAAAGACCTGTCGCAAGTTAGTATATAATAAGCTTTCTACACAACTTTAGCCAATTATCTATACAATGGGTATGAGGCTGTGATTTATCAATTTAATCTGTTATCTATTTAATGACTTGCAAATTTTAACCAATGCTATGCCAAATCCAACACCCACTGCTATGCCTATCTCGGCGACCAGTTCGCTGCTAAACTGTCACAATGTCACCATACAACGTGGCGAATTTCCGCTGTGTGAAGCGGTGAATTTGGTCCTAAACCGTGGCGATATTTGTCATTTGGTGGGTGAAAATGGCACCGGCAAAACCACATTTTTGATGCAGCTTGCAGGGTTGATTCCTGTGTTGACCGGTGATATCAGCTGGCAGGGCAAGGCAGGGTTACCTGTGCAGCCATTTTATGTGGCGCACCAATTGGGTATTCATTTGCAACTCACCGTTGAGCAAAATTTGCGATTTTTGTTAGCCTTGTATGGCATCAAACCAAGCGCAGAGGCGCTTGAGCAAGCACTCGATTGGGTTGGGTTAGCAGGTTATGAGAAAATCAACTGCTATCAACTCTCGGCAGGGCAGACGCGCCGCGTGGGTCTGGCACGTTTGCTGTTTGCGCTGGAGTATGTAGCGCAATTTCCTTGCTGGCTACTTGATGAGCCGCTGACCGCGCTTGATGTCAATATGATTGCCAAAATTGAACACTTGATGCAAACATTCGTTCAGCGCGGTGGGGCAGTGCTCATGACCAGTCACCAAACTGTCGCCGTCGCCAACAAGCAATTAGATTTAACCTTGTATATGGTTTAGGGGCAACTGCAATGATTGATTTTTCTGCCCTGTGGCAACGTGAATGGCAAATCAAGCAGCAAAATAAAGTGCAGTGGTTATATCCACTGGTGTTGTTTTTAATTATCATCACCTTATTTCCACTGGCGATGGGGACGGAGCCAAAATTATTGCAGCAACTAGGCGTGCCTGCGGTATGGATTGCAGCGTTATTGTCGCTGATTATGGGTATGGAAAACTTATTTCGCCCAGCACTTGATAACGGTACACTGGCACAATTGGTTGTCGCTCGTGCCTCGATTCCCACTTGGGTGCTAGTACGGCTCATCGTGCATTGGCTGACCAGTGCGGGGATGGTGTGTCTGCTCGCATTTTTAGCGATGCCGCTTTTTGGCTTGACCAGCCAAGCAGCCATTGCCCTGAGTGCGTCGATTTTGGTGGGTAGTCCGATTTTGCTATGCTTATCAGCGATTGCCAGCAGCTTGACATTATCGCTAAAAAACGGCGCGGTGTTAGTGCCATTGATTTCGTTACCGATGCAGCTGCCTGTGCTGATTTTTGCCACAGGGGCAGTGGGGCAATTTGCCATGGGGCTTAACGGTTATCCGATTTTAGCACTATTACTGGCGGGCAGTATTTTGGCAGTCATCGTCACGCCTTTTGTGATTGCATTTTCATTAAAACTGGCTTGGTTAAGCTGATGATTTTTAGATGAAAAAATCCCCAAATACCAGTAAAATAAGCGAACAAATATCTTATTGTTGATGGCTTACATTCATTTTAGAAAAAAAAGCAAGGCGCATTCCATGGCAGAAATTACCCCAAACGTTGGCAAAACTGGCTTTTTTTCTCGCCTTTGGCAAGGATTTCTTAAAACTGTTGGCACCAAAGAGTTTTATCGTATTTTTGCACCTTGGGTGAGATACTTAGCTGTCATTGCTGCGCTGCTATTAGCGGTGGGTGCCGTTTGGGGATTAGCGTTTGCGCCTCCTGACTATTTGCAAGGCAATAGCTATCGCATTATCTTTATCCATGTCCCCACTGCCAGTCTGGCCATGTCAATTTACTTAGGCATGGCAATTTTGGGGGTGATTTTTTTGGTCTGGAAAATTAAAACCGCCAATTTGGTTGCCCAAGCGATTGCTCCCATTGGCTTTATGCTTTGTGTGTTAAGTCTACTTACAGGCTCGATTTGGGCAAAGCCTACCTGGGGCACATACTGGGTATGGGATGCGCGTCTGACTTCTATGCTGATTTTGGCGTTTTTGTACGCAGGCGTGATGGCACTATTTGCCGCATTTGAGCATACCGCCAGTCGTGGTAAAGCGGCGGCGATTTTATCGATTGTCGGTGCGGTTAATTTGCCGATTATCAAATATTCTGTCAACTGGTGGAATACCCTGCACCAAGGCTCGACATTTACCGTAACTGAGCGTCCAAAAATGCCGCCTGATATGTATATTCCGTTATTACTGATGATGTTAGGCAGCTATTTTTTGGTGGCTGCGCTTACCATCTATCGTACCAACACTTTGATTTTGCAACGCGAAAGTAGCAAGCAGTGGGTGATTGATGAATGCAAACGGCTATATCGTTAAAGTATTATTGCTAAGCTTATCCTAGCTAAAGTTGTCGCCATTTAACTAGCGATAGCTTTAATTCTATGGCATCAATCCATTCTCTAAACCTAAATCCAAATCTGAGGTCACCAATGAGCCCGTATTTTCATAATGTTGCCGAGTTTATCGCCATGGGTGGGCATGGTAGCTATGTATGGTCAACTTGGCTACTAACCTTACTAGGCATTGTCGCGCTTGTCTTTTTTAGTCGTAGTCAGCGTAAAGCGACCTACCGAGATATCACTACCCAGCAGGCGCGCCAACAACAGCGTCATCAGCGTACCGCTAAGGGCAGGTGATAATAGTATCTATCGGCCTAATCGGTGTTATAATAGACAA
This sequence comes from Moraxella sp. 179-F 1C4 NHS, assembly GCF_045370505.1. Classification (NCBI taxonomy): domain Bacteria; kingdom Pseudomonadati; phylum Pseudomonadota; class Gammaproteobacteria; order Moraxellales; family Moraxellaceae; genus Moraxella; species Moraxella sp. 179-F 1C4 NHS. Next base: position 40,527 of record NZ_JBIQEC010000012.1, read on the forward strand.
GTAGCCCCATAGGGTGTGGTTCATCAAAAGTGAGATGAAAAAAAGCGATGAATAAAGTTCGACAAAAAAAATTAATGTGGGTGATGGCAACCTTATTTGGCGCAATCATTGCTGTCGTCCTTGTGATTTATGCGGTAGGACAACAAACCGACTATTATTTTGACCCCACAGCAATCAGTCAAGGCAAGGCACCTGAAGATACCCGTATCCGAGCAGGGGGCATGGTCGTGCGTGGTAGTGTCGAGCGAGATAGCACAGACCCGCTCAATGTCAAATTTAAAATCACCGATTTTAAATCCACCGTGCCGGTATCCTATAAAGGCATCTTGCCAGACTTATTCGCCGAAGGTTCGGGCGTGGTAGCCACAGGTGCGCTTGAAGGCAATACCTTTGTAGCAAGCGAAGTATTAGCAAAGCATGATGAGAATTACATGCCGCCAGAAGTAGCAAAATCATTAAAAACCCAGCATCAAGCCAACGGCACGGATATCAACCAAGCGCAGTTTATGCCAGCTACCCCGGTCAAACAATAAAGTGAATTAACTAAAAAGTCACTTAGCTAAAAAATTAATTAGTTAAAAAATCAGCTGGCTAACAAAGCCAGGTAGCTGAAAAAGTGGGCAATTGACCCACTTTTTTAGTGTCTAGATGATGTTAAAAAATAATGTGAAAAATTTTGTGCCATACAAAATCTTTAACCATAAAATTTTTAAACATAAAAAAAGGAAACCGCTCGGGTTTCCTTTTTGTTCAGTTTAAAAAACTGATTATTTTGCAGCAGATGCAGAAGCGTCAGCAACAGTTGCAGCAGCAGAAGCGGCAGCATCAGCAACTTGGTTAGCAGCGTCAGCAACAGCTGAAGCTGGTGCAGCAGCAGATGCAGTGTCTACAACAACAGTAGAAGCGTTAACAGTTGCAGCAGATGCAGTTACTGCTGGTGCAGAAGCTTCAACAGTGGTAGTAGTAGTTGATGAAGCAACTGTAGTTGAAGCAGTTGTAGAGGCAGCAGCTGGTGCAGCTTCTTCTTTTTTGCTACATGCAGTCATAGCTAAAGATGCAGCAACTAAACTCGATACAGCGATTAATTTAACGTTCATTACGTGTTCTCCTAAAGAAAATAACCCCGTATTCACTCGACGATACTCTAAATAAACGGTTTATTTAGAATTAAAGACACACGGGACATGAAACTGGCAATATTGTAGCGGAAACTTAGTCAAGATAGAATAACTTTCGCATAAAAAAATATAATAAATCTGATAAAAGGTTGTAACAAAATAACACCGCAATCACAAATACAACTTTTTAGATTTATTGATATCGCACGAAAAAGATATCTTTTTTAGCTTTTCGCGGAAAATGTCGTATTATACGCATAAAAATATGGCAAAGATATCTTTATTTTTGTAAATTTACAAATTTTTTTTGTTTTAGCGGTCTATTGGATATAGTTAAAAAATAATTTTTTATGGTGATAATTGCTTAATCTTAATAAGATTTCTAAGGCTTTGATGGGTAGATAAGTTACATTAGTTGCATATTATTAGGGTTTATTTTCAAAAATCTGTATAAAACTACGATTTCACACAGTAATTTTTAGGCAAAATGCTACAATGCCAAAATGAGCATATTATAAAAGCAAGACAATATTTAAGGAGGTATTGATATGAAGTGGGAAGATCGTGGTGGTAGTTCAAATGTATTGGTCAGCGGCGGTAAAGCCGTGGGCGGCGGTATCGGTAGTATTATCATTGGGTTGATTTTGTGGCTAGTATTTGGTATGAATCCTATGACTGCTATGCAGACAGGTTCTGCAATCACAGGTGGAAATAGTAGTGGTCAACAAACCCTTGACCAGCAAACGGCTGACCGCGACCAAAAATTCGCCTCAGTGGTGCTAAAAGACACAGAAGAAGTTTGGGGTCAAATTTTTAGTGAAAACAATATGCAATACCAACAGCCTAAGTTGGTGTTATTTAATGGCATGGTACGCTCGGGTTGTGGTAATGCGTCTTCAGCGACAGGGCCTTTTTATTGTCCTGCTGACCAACGCGTCTATCTTGATACCAGTTTTTTCCAAGAAATGCGCCAAAAATTGGGTATTACAGGTGACCAAAATGGCTCAGGTGATGCACAAAACCAAGGTAAAGCAGGTGACTTTGCACAGGCTTATGTGATTGCTCACGAGGTGGGTCACCATGTACAAAATCAGTTAGGTATTAGCCAAAAAGTAGATGAAGCCAGTCGCCGTGCCACTGAAGCACAAGCCAACAACTTATCAGTGCGACAAGAACTACAAGCGGACTGTTTTGCGGGTGTTTGGGCAAACCGTAACCAACAACGTGTTCAATTCTTAGAGCAAGGCGATATTGAAGAAGCGATGAATGCGGCGGAGCAAATCGGTGATGACCGTTTAGCTCAAGCCAGTGGTCGAGCAGCGGTGCCTGATAGTTTCACCCATGGTACCAGTCAACAACGTATGACGTGGTTTTCACGCGGTCTAAAATCGGGTGATATCAACCAATGCGACACTTTTAGTGGTGCAATTTAAGTAGCGGTGCGATTTAAGCCCAAAGCACGCCAATAAAAAAGACACCAACAAAAAGCTCAACACCAGGTTGAGCTTTTTTATTTTTATAAGTCAGCTAATTAAAACGATTAGGAGTTAACACAATTAAGATTTATCTTTACGCGTCATTTGCTCAAAGAATTCATCATTGGTTTTTGAGTCTTTAAGTTTTTCTAGCAAAAACTCAGTAGCTTGTAGTTCATCCATGGGGTGTAGCAGTTTGCGCAGAATCCATACTTTGCGTAACATCGCTTCATCCATCAAACGCTCTTCACGGCGAGTGCCCGATTTTTTGATATTGATGGCAGGGAATACCCGTTTTTCGGCAATGTCTCGCTCAAGGGTAATTTCTTGGTTACCTGTCCCCTTAAACTCCTCATAAATCACCTTATCCATGGTACTGCCTGTGTCAATCAAAGCGGTTGAAATAATGGTCAAGCTACCGCCTTCTTCGACATTACGCGCGGCACCAAAAAAGCGTTTTGGGCGTTCTAAGGCATTGGCATCCACCCCACCAGTCAATACTTTACCCGATGAAGGCAATACAGTATTGTAAGCGCGGGCAAGGCGTGTGATGGAGTCAAGTAAAATCACCACGTCTTGTTTGTGCTCAACCAAGCGTTTGGCTTTTTCAATCACCATTTCGGCGACTTGTACATGACGGGTTGGCGGCTCATCAAAGGTCGATGCGACCACTTCACCACGCACCGTACGCTGCATCTCGGTCACTTCTTCAGGACGCTCGTCAATGAGCAGCACGATGAGATAACATTCTGGGTTGTTTTTGGTGATGGATTGCGCGATAGATTGTAGCAGTACAGTTTTACCCGCTTTTGGTGGGGCGACAATAATTGAGCGTTGACCTTTACCAATCGGGGCAATCAAGTCAATGATACGGCCGGTTAAGTCTTCTGTGGTACCGTTACCCAGTTCTAAGCGAAGCTGCTGGGTGGGGAAAAGTGGGGTTAAATTTTCAAAAATCAGTTTGTGGCGAGAGCGGTCTGGGGTGTCGAAGTTGATTTCGTTAACTTTTAATAGGGCAAAATAACGCTCAGAATCCTTGGGTGGGCGAATCGTCCCTGCGATTGAGTCACCCGTCTTGAGATTGAAACGGCGAATTTGGCTCGGACTCACATAGATATCATCGGGACCCGCTAGGTAAGAGCCTTCCGACGATCGTAAAAAACCAAAGCCATCGGGCAAAATCTCAAGCACGCCATCCCCATAGATAGCTTCACCGTTTCGGGCGTGGGTTTTTAAAATAGCAAAAATGATATCTTGTTTGCGACTACGGGCCATGTTTTCTAGACCCATTTGCTCGCTAATCAACAACAATTCAGCAATCGATTTTTTCTTGAGTTCAGTCAAATTCATAGGTAAATCATCAATAACTAATTTTGAACCACCTCAAAACGTGAGTCGAGCAAAGGCGCTGCATCGTTTTAAGACAGTAGGGTGTGAAGAGAATATAAAGAGAAAAAAATAGAAACGTTTGAAATGATTAACTGAGCGTTGCAAACAGACAATACCAAGTACTAAACCAAATAATAGTAAATGCCTGCTAACGTAACGTTAAGCATATCGATAAGATAGTTATTTTGTGAGACACACTATACGACTTGACATATTCATTTGTCAATGTATGGGCATAAAAAACCGCGATTTTTTTACTCACAAGTATCAAAATCGCGGCGAATCTCACTGGTAATTATCAAAAAAATATACCGTTACCAATATAAAAATTCAATTTAACCTACGCTAGTGATTCTTACCCTAGCGATTATAAGTGTTTGTTGATAAGAGCAGTCAATTGGGCTTTTGGTTGCATACCCATAGTAGCATCCACTTTTTCACCGTTTTTGAACATAAATAAGGTAGGGATACTACGGATACCATATTGTGCAGCTAGGTTTGGATTTTGGTCAACGTCGATTTTAACAATTCGCGCTTTACCCTCATATTCTGAAGAAAGCTCGTCTAATACAGGGGCAATGGCTTTACATGGACCACACCAAGTTGCCCAAAAATCAACCAATACTGGGGTATCTGATTGTAGTACTGCTTTTTCAAAAGTACCTTCATCGGCATGAATAACTGAAGACATAGTAACTCCTACGTGTTGATGTTGTTAACTGTTAGGTTTTGGATTACGGTTAAGTAATGACCCAAACGCTTGTTTTTGCCCAGTGCCTGTTTTTGCCTAATAAAAAAATCTTAATATTGGATACAATCAAACAGTGATAGAAACAATGATAGGATAGTGAAATCTATTAAACAGACACCCAACGGCAAATTACTTTATAGTGCTTATTATGATAGGGTCATCTTAGCATAACACAACCCCAAAACAGGGTATGGGTATGGTTAATTGTTTTGATAGTTATGATAAGAAACATTAATGGTATCTAACTAATCGTATCTAAATGATTGTAACGATAGAAGTTTTTAGAAAATATTAAAGTCAATTTTTTTCACTGATGGACAGGCATGGGGGGAGGAAAAAATGGCAGTTGCAATAAAATGGCTTTTACTCAGGGTTGAAAATGCGTAAAATGGTGTTTAATCGAATTATTGACTTTAACCAACAATAAGTGAAATATGCCTGACTTACTTGCTAACAACGAACTTATGGCCGCCATTGATATTGGCTCAAATAGCTTTCATCTTGCCATCGCGCGGTTGGACCATGGGGAAGTACGCAAATTAGCATCAATGTCAGAAAAAGTGCAGCTTGCAGCTGGACTTGATGAAAACAACTATTTGTCGCTTGAGGCACAAAAACGCGGGCTGGATTGTTTGACCCGTTTTGTCGGACGACTAGACGCTGTCTCCCCACAGCGGTTACGGATTGTGGCTACCAATGCCCTGCGCCAAGCCAAGAATGCGGATGAATTTATTCGACAAGCCAATTTAATTTTACCCAAACCCTTGGAAGTCATTGCTGGGCGAGAAGAAGCGCGTCTAATTTATTTGGGAGTTTCTCATACCAATGCCAGTACCGATAAACGTTTGGTGATTGATATTGGGGGTGGTTCGACGGAGTTTATTATTGGAAAAGGCTTTGACCCGATTTTGACTGAAAGCCTACAGATGGGCTGTGTTGCCTTTACCAAATCCTATTTTACTGATGGCGCTATCACCGAGAAAGCGTTTGAAAAAGCGATTGCTGCGGCGAGAAAAGAAGTGCTTGGTATTAGCCGCTTGTACCAAAAAACGGGCTGGGACAGTGTCACGGGCTCAAGTGGTACGATTAAAGCGGTCAATCAAATTTTGGTGCAACTTGGACTTGCCGATGAAAATGCTCGTGTGACCTACAGCGGTGTCAAAGAAATCCAAAAATTACTGATTAAAGCAAAACATATCGACAATATTGATTTTGCCGATATTAAAGACACCCGTAAAGCAGTGCTGCCGGCTGGTGTCGCGGTGCTGTTGGCAGCAATGAATGTTTTGGGCATTGATACCATCTCTTATTCAGATGGTGCGCTGCGTGAAGGCGTCATGTACGACATGCTCGGGCGTTTTGCCAGTGAAGATGTGCGCGATCGCAGTGTACAAGCCTTGATGACGCGTTATTCGGTCGATAGAAAACAAGCAAAACGTGTGGTACGTACCGCGCAGCAGCTGTTTGACCAAGTGAGAAATCGCTTGGGGCTTGATGAAGAAGACGCGGATTTACTTCGCCGTGGTGCCTATTTATATGAAATTGGTCTTGCCATCAGCCATAGTAGCTATCACAGGCACAGTGCCTATTTGCTGGAAAATTCGGATATTGATGGGTTCTCACAAGTCGATAAAACACGCTTGTCGCAGCTAGTGATGCATCATCGCCGTAAATTAAAACCTGATAGTTATGATGAAGTCAAAATGGTCGGCGGTGACAATCTGGTGTATTTAACCCTGATTTTACGCCTAGCGGTACTGGTGCATCACAGCCGTAGCAAACATGATACGCTACCGATTCAGCTAGCGGCTAAAGATAACCATACTTGGGAAGTTTTGGTAAATTTAGCCGATGATAACGCAAGTCTTGTGCTATCAGATTTGCAAGATGAAATTGATATTTGGCAAAAGTGGGGCATGAGCTTATCCATTACCACCTACGAGCCAGCTATTGGGTAAGCAAATGGCTAAGTAAATAGTTAAACAAATGGCTAAGCAAATTTTTAAATTTTAAATTAAGAGCTTAGGTCTGTCATACGATATTGAGATGACAACAGTTGCAGTAAAACAAGGGAATAACGACAATGAGTGTTTGGGAAAAAGTACAGCTTGCACGTCATGCAAAACGACCATTATTTTTGGATTATGCCAACCAGCTGTTCACGGAATTTGATGTGCTGCAAGGGGATCGCGCGTATGCTGATGATAAAGCGATTTTGGGGGGTATGGCGATGTTCAACGACCAGCCTGTCATGCTGATTGGTCAACATCGCGGTCGCAGTACCCGTGAGCGTATTGAGTACAATTTTGGTATGGCAAACCCAGAAGGCTACCGCAAAGTAGTTAGACTGGTGCAAATGGCAGAACGGTTTAAATTGCCGGTGTTGACCTTTATTGATACCCAAGGCGCATATCCTGGCGTAGGTGCAGAAGAGCGTGGTCAAGCCCAAGCGATTGCCCAAAGTATTGCGGTATTTTCATCCTTGAATGTGCCTGTGATTGCCACGGTAATCGGTGAAGGGGGTTCAGGCGGTGCCCTGGCGATTGGCGTCGCTGATCGTATCAATATGCTAGAAAACAGCATTTATTCTGTGATTTCGCCAGAAGGTTGTGCATCGATTTTGTGGAAAACGGCTGAAAAAGCGCCTCAAGCCAGTGAGGCGTTGAAACTCAGTGCGACAAATTTAAAATCCCTTGGCTTGATTGATGAAGTCATTGGGGAAGGCGAGGGCGCGCATATTAACAGCGATGTCGCTATGACCAACCTTAAAGCCACGCTCGAGCATCAGCTAGCGGCGCTGGTAAAGCTTGATGAGCAAACGCGTCTGCAACAACGCTATGAAAAACTGATGAGCTTTAATTCTACGGTGTCCTTACCAAAAGCCTCTGCTTGATTGTCAGTGATTTAACCTATTTTAATTTTTAATGATTCATGGGCGTTTATTGAGGCGCCCATTATTTTATCGCATTTGTTTTATTCCCTTGTTTTTCTCTTGCCGCATGAGCTTGAGCACTGTGTCTTCTATCCCTATGTCATCTGTCCCTATGTCACCTGTCATTGAAGCGATTAAACAAAGTTATCAAACCCATATCAACCCGCACCCCAAGGCTGCCACTAGAATTTATATTGCGTGCAGTGGCGGGCGAGACTCGATGGCATTACTGTTCGCCTGTCAGCAGCTACAACTACCGATTCATGTGATTCATATCAACCATAAATTGCAAAAAGTCAGTGATGACTGGCAACAACTGGTAGAAGGCTATTGCCACAAGCACCACATCGACTATGACAGCGTTTGTATCGATTGGCAATCGCAGCAAGTTTATGGAGCCGATAGCACAATCAGCCAAGAACAACAAATCAATGAACAACAAGCCAGAACCGCTCGCTATCGTGCCATCATACAGATTGCAGGCGAAAATGCCATTGTTGCCTTGGCGCATCACGCTAACGATCAGGTGGAAACCTTGTTGATGAACCTATGCCAAGGAACAGGGTTGGCAGGGCTGACAGGGATGACGGCGTTTGGGGTGCAACACGAATTTGGCACACCCATTTGGTTATGGCGTCCGTTGCTCGGGGTAACGCGTGATGAGATTAGCGACTTTGTAGCAGCGCAAAACATCCCTTATGTCGATGATCCTACCAATTTTGGCGTAACTAATCAGCGCGCTTTTTTACGTAATCAGATTTTGCCACTATTGGGTGAGCGCTTTCATAAGGTAGTGCAAAATATCACCCGCACCCAGCAAAACTTAATCGAAGCCCAGCGTATAGTCGAGGAGCAATATCAACAAGATTTGGCGCTATGTCAGTGGTCAAATGGCTGGACAAGTCATCAGCAATGTTTGCATATCCCCAATCTAAAATCATTGAGCCAAGCAAGACGCTTTAACCTATTACATCATTGGGTCAAAGGCTCACAAAAATTTGCCCCCACTCGGCAATTGATTGTACAAATTGAGCAGTTACTACAATCAGTGCAAACAGACCAGCAAGCCATTTTGCAGTGGCAGGGGATTGAAATTAGAAAATACCGCGATACGGTATACCGCCTTGATGCCGATTATGTAAAGGCGATTCATGGCAAGTCAGACAACAAGGTATTAGCCAATTTGACTGCCGATGTGGGATTATCTGTGGGGCTATCTCTAGAATTGGCGCTTGCTAGCAGAGCCGTGTTGCCCAATGAGTCTTTTCAATTATTGTCACAATCGTTTCACCAATCGTTTAAAAAACTGTGCCAACGATTTGATATTCCTAGCTGGGAGCGACAATTTGCCAAAGTGGTCATCCTAGAGGACAACAAAGAAAAGGCACTCATTGCATCTCAAACACCAAAACGGTTCGCTTTATTATTGCCGAATATCAGTGTTTGGCTGGCAGATGCCCGTGAGCTGAATTTGGCTACCCAAGCAGCTTGTCCGTGGCACTTGGCTTGGGCAGACAGTCTTGATGGTGAGTCTCATTGATTTAAGACTGTCATGGACTAAGACTATCAAACCACCAATAATCCCTTGAATTTGCGCCATGCACACCAATTTACACTGTGTAAATTTGTCATCAAAATTTTCAGTAGGTATGGTAGACTTATTTGCGAATAATAGCGAGGGCGAACTCTTTAACTGCTTTCTTCTAACTGCTTTCGTCACCCTACAAAAAATGACTACAAAGGACATCTATGGCAACCACAACTTTTCTTAATATCGCATTTATTGGTGGCGGTAATATGGCCTCTGCCCTCATTGCAGGGCTATTAGCAAAAGGTCAACCAACTAGCCTGCTGCATGTGGTAGAAACCGATGCCGAGAAGTTAGCGGATTTTCAAGCTCAAGGGTTAAATACTTACAATGCGAGCAATACCGATGATACCAAGCACGCCATCGAAAAAGCTGATGTAGTCGTGCTAGCCGTCAAACCACAGGTCATTAAAGATGTGCTACTACCAATCAAAGACAGCTGGGGCGAGCAAGTGGTTATTTCAATTGCCGCAGGGATTGGTACCGATAGTTTAGCCGAATGGTTGGGGCCGCAAGTCAAGCTAGTGCGGGCGATGCCAAATACCCCTGCGATGATTCAAATGGGTGCCACAGGCTTGTACGCGACAGCCGGGGTTAGCGAGGCGGAGCAGCAGCTTGCGCAGCAAGTGATGTCCGCAGCAGGACTGGTGTTATGGGTAGATGACGAAGAGCTACTACACGCCGTGACCGCTATCTCAGGGTCAGCGCCTGCGTATTTCTTTTATATGTTAGAGAACATGATTGCCACGGGTGAAAAATTGGGGCTGACCCAAACCCAAGCAACGGCTTTAGCGATGCAAACGGCATTGGGCTCAGCGCAAATGGCATTGACCAGTCATGATACGCCAGCTGAGCTGCGTCGTAAAGTGACCTCGCCCAATGGGACTACCCAAGCGGCAATTGAAGTGATGGATGACAAAAAAATGCATCAAATTATTGCCGATGCCATGCTAGCATGTGAGCAGCGCTCCCGTGAGCTAAGCCAAGCGTTTGGCAAATAACTCGATTTGGTTCCAACATTGGCTACAACAGTAAATTTTAATTGACTATCTTAACGGCTTATCGTTAACAAGTGTGTAAGCAGCAAATAAGGATAAACACAGGGCATGACTAATCTTTTGGCAGGGTTGTTTGATATCGTCGTCGCGGCGGCGATGATACTGGTTTTCTTTCGATTTATGCTGCAGTTTGCTGGCATTACTGCAAAGGATGCGTTTGCCAAACCCATTTATCGTATGACACGTATTGTCGATGTGTTTGGACGTATTTTCCCAACCCTAGGCGATGGCAGAATCAATACCGCAAGTTTGGTGCTGCTATTTTTGCTGCGGATGATTTTTATTTGGGGCGTGCTTGGCATGATGCGCATTGATAGTCAAAATATTGGGCTGTTCTATATGCCAGAAGTGAACTTAGCCATGGTTGATTATCTATCGCGGCATTTTTCACCTGTCATGATGTTTTTTGTGGCGGCGGTGACCTTGCTGATTGATTTTTTAAGAATGTGTCAGTACATCATTATTGGCTCGTTTATCGGGGGTTGGGTGATGCTTTTTACCCAAAAAATGCCAGCGATTTTTGGCCTGCTCACCCTGCTTAGTGAGCCAATTATTCAGCCATTTCGCAAAGTATTACCTGCCACAGGCATGCTTGATTTGGCACCTATGTTGGGTTTTTTCTTGATTATTTTGCTAGAAACCTTGGTGCAAACCGTAGGTGTTTATCTATTAACCCTCTAGTCTTTCCCAAACGACGATTAAATGAGTAAGCTTTAAAGCAGTGGGCTAAACAGGCGAATAGCGTTGTCCAAGAATTTTGCCCCAAAGCTACGCTGCTGCCACCCATCGCGCTGTAATGGCTCACTTTGTTGCAGGTATTCATGCTGGCAAGTGAGCATTTGCTGGGTCATGGTACGATTATAAATCGCCATACTCACCTCCATATTCAGATAAAAACTGCGCATATCCATATTGACGGTACCAAACAAGCAATAATCGTCATCCACGCACAAAATCTTGGCATGTAGCAAGCCTGCATTGAACAGATAAATTTGCACCCCTGCTGACAACAGTGGCTCAAAATAAGCCTGTGAAGCAAACCGTACCAACAGCGAATCTACTTTTTTGGGTACATTTAAAATAACCTTGACCCCACGCTTGGCAGCGGTAGTGATGGCAAGCAGCAGCGCATCATCTGGCACAAAATAAGGCGTGGTAATAACCACTTGTTTTTTGGCGGCAAAAATCGCACACACCAAGGTTTCGTAGATGACGTGCCCGGTTAATTCTGGCGCCGATGGAATCAGCTGCAAGCTGACTTGACTCACCGACGGGTAAGCTTGCAGGTCGCTTTGCAGCGGCAAAATGTTCAACAGGGGCGGCTTAGGGGCACCAGTGTTAGCGTTTTGACCTAACCCGCGAGAGTTAGCCACGCGTTGTAATTTGCGGTGATGCAGCTTTGAGGTGCCAATATACAGCGACTGGGTATAGAACGACTTGGTAAAGCGATTAACGATTTTTTTAAGGCCGGAAAAATTGGCGTTGGTTTCTGCGCTGATATCCGTGGTCGTGACAAGTGCCATGGCTTTCACCGAATTGACGGTATCATGACCTTCCACCCGTATCATGACATCAATCCATTTGCCCACATGCTCGTTCTGTTTGAAAAAATCGGGGTCGATTAAATTGAAACTTCCCGTATAGCCATAGCAATTGTCAAAAATAGCCAGCTTACGATGGTTGCGGATATCAATACGTTTGACAATAGTTTTGAACAAACCCACGGGCAGCGACTCATGCACAAAGACATCCGCATCTTTGAGTTTGTTTACCCACTGGCTGCGAAAAAACGCATGACTGCCAACGCTATCAGCGAGCAAATGCACGGATACGCCGCGCTGGGTAGCCTCCATCAAGGCTTCTAATAACTCAATCACCCGGCCTTGTGGCGACACAATATAAAACTCTAGCAAAATCATCGTGTTTGCCGCACGGATATCGGCTAATAAACTGGCAAAAATATGGTCAGCGTCTGTCATCAGCGTTAGCGTATGATTGTCATACACGCCAAGCCCAGTTTTTAGTAGGGCGATATTGCTCAGTTGCCGTGCTTCGGTATCTAAGTTTTTGGAAATCTCATTAAAATCAATCTGCTGAGCATTGGCAAAGTCACGCAGTAATTTTTGCGCCATCAAACTGCGCTTACGATAATGATGCCCAATATTGATTTCACCAAATAACATATAACCGATGATGCCAACAATAGGCAGGGCAAATAACACCGCAATCCAAGCAATTGCCACGCTTTGGTGGCGCTGCTGTTGAATAACCCGCACAACTAGCCAAAGCGTGATGAGAAAATGGGCGATAACACCTAGCTGCAATAGCAACGTCTTAACAATCGACCACTCCAATAATAACCCCATAGTAGCTTGCCTAACCTAGCATTGAGCTGTAATGAAAGCGCTTGGGAATTCGTTGACCATGAGGGTGGACAATGTCAGCGACTTTGAGCACGTGTTGTGTCCAAATATCTGCGCATTGTACCGCTGTCACAAGCTTATCACCTAGTGCTAAGCGACCTGCGATATAACTTGCCAGACTACAGCCTGAGCCGTGATATTCACCCGCCAGTCTTGGCAAAATCGCTTGGTATGCCAGTCGGCAGGTTTGGTTGTCATTAATGTATAAATACTGCTCGATACCAGAGGCTTGGCTATCGTGAGATGTCTTGACTAGCACTGCTTTGGCACCTTGTTGACACAAATCTTTGGCGGCGGCGTGTAGATTGTCGATGCCTGTCAAATCACGCAGTTCAATGCTGTTAGGGGTCATTAGGGTCGCAAAAGGGGTCAACTGGGCAAAGGCAGCCACCAAAGTGTCTTTGTCACCTAAAGCACCGCCACTATTGGCCACCAGTACCGGGTCAAGCACATACGGCGTACCTGTTGCAATACTGCCATCGGTGAAAAGCTGCGCGAGCATCGCAATATTGTCAGTAGTGCCAAGCATCCCTGACTTGATGGCTTTGACAGGCAAATCATTGAGCACCGCCAGTGCTTGCGCCCTTACCAGCTCACTTGCGCATGCCTCAAACCCAAAAACTTGCTGTGAACTTTCAACAGTCACTGCGGTACAGGCAATCGCTGCATGACTCCCTGATTGCCCAATCGACTCAATATCCGCTTGTAAGCCTGCGCCACCTGATGGATCCAACCCCGAAAAACACAATACAGTGGGGCGCAGTGTCATGCTGGGTGCTAAAATAGGGGCAAGGGTAGCAGGGGTTGACATAAGATTCTCACAGGCTGGTTATCAATCCTCATAAAGGATTGGTTAAATGGTTTTTTTAATCATTACTTTCAAACAGATTATCACATAACGACTGAGCCATAAACAGCGACTGGGTTATAGGTAGGCACGGTGCCACTGCCTGGGTGCTGCAATTATTCTCACATAATTTTTTTAAAAAGTCTTGCAAATTTGGATTGGTTTGTTATAATGCCCACCCACAATGCTTGTGGTTAATGGCGACATTGACTAAAATTATTGTACGGTGTTATAGATAAGTAAGACCAATTCGGTGACGTGGGTGAGTGGCTGAAACCACAGCCCTGCTAAGGCTGCATACGGGAAACTGTATCGAGGGTTCGAATCCCTCCGTCACCGCCATTTATCAAATCAAAATTAATTTTAAAATTATTTAAAATAAAGTTTGACAAAATAAATATTCTAACTTATAATAGCGCCCACTTCAAATGAAGACATTAGTTAAGCGCTTGTAGCTCAGTTGGATAGAGCATCAGGCTACGAACTTGAGGGTCGGGGGTTCGACTCCCTCCAAGCGCACCACTAATTACTTTGTTAAAATTAATCGCCACTCTTTGAGTTCAGGCGATTTTTTTTATGCCTTATTTTTTTATGCCTCATATTACTCGGCGGGTTATTTTGCCGTTCCGTTTTTTTCATCACTACCTCACTATTGCCTAAGCCATTTTCATCCCATTTATGTTGATCTGAGTTATGTTTATCCCAGTTATGTTTATCTAAGCCATGCGCTGCTAGTTGGCGTTTGAGTCATAGCGTTTTGGTTGTATTTAGGCTACAATTTCGCTTATTAATTGCTACCATCATTCGCCCGCCATACCTATGCCTAAGACCGAAACCCCAATGTTAAAAACAGCTAAAACCAACAGCCAGCCGCAATCTCTGCCATCAGCGCCATTGCCAGAACAACAACCGGTGATGGCAAAAGCGGCTACTCGGCTGATTGCTATGCTGTATGATGGTATGTTGATTTTGGCGATGCTATTTTTTGTGCAGATGTTGCTGATTGTATTGGGGACTAAACTGCTAGGTTTGGCAGGGACGGATATGAAGCAAGCGGCGACATTACCGCTATGGTATCGTAATATTGTGCAAATCCCCGCCTTCGTGATTATCTTGGTTGGGTTTTATGGGGTATTTTGGCGTAAGGCAGGGCAGACGCTTGGCATGCAGACTTGGCGGCTCAAAACCATGAACCGTGATGGCTCATTGCTGAGTTGGCGGCAATCGATGATGCGGATATTAGCCGCGTGTTTATTACCCGTGGTCTGCGGGATGATAGGCTATCTCATCCACCAGTCGGTGGGTGCGCTGTATTTTAGTATGTTTATCGGGCTATTGTTTAATTATTGGTTTGCATGGGTCAATAAGCAAGGCTTGGCGCTGCATGATTTGCTATCAAACACCGTGACCATGAAAATGCCAAAAATTAACCACGAAGGCTTGTTTGCTGGGTTTAGAAAGAAATAATTACTTGTCTCTCGCCCACAACCAGTCTGCCAAATCGAGCAAATAGTTATCATCGCCAAATTCAGCAATCACCGCATTTTTAGCGGCATCAAATAAGCTTTGCGCGTAGGTTTTGGCAGCTTCCACGCCCAGTAGTTTGACATAAGTGGATTTATCCAATTTCTCATCACTACCCGCGGGTTTGCCAAGCTGCTCGGTATCGGCAGTCACATCCAAAATATCATCTTGTACTTGGAAAGCCAAACCAATCTGCTCGGCAAAGCTATTGAGGGCTTGCCGCTCGCTGTCAGTCGCGTTGGCACAGATGGCACCCATCAATACTGCAGCTTCAATGAGCGCGCCTGTTTTGTCACGGTGGATGGCTTCAAGCGCAGTTTGGCTAAGCTGTTGGTGCTCGCCATTTAAATCCAGCATTTGCCCCATGACCATCCGCCGTGCCCGTGGCGCAAACGTAGCAGATAGCGGGGTAGCAAACTCACTGTTTTCACCAAAATACGTATGGGTCAGGGCTTCAAATGCCAAGGTTTGTAGCACGTCACCGGCAAGCATGGCAGCAGCTTCACCATAGGCGATATGGGTGGTAGGGCGACCTCGGCGCAGCGCATCATCATCCATACAAGGCAAGTCATCATGCACCAGCGAATAGCCGTGTAGACACTCCACCGCCACCATGGCACGGCGCACGTCATTAGATAATTGATGGGATGGGTGGGCAAGACTGTTGTCGGTTTTTATCGTAGCAAAAGTTGCTGCAACCAGTAAAGGACGTACCCGTTTGCCGCCATTGGTCATCGCGTATAGGCTTGCTTCATGCAGCGGCGAGGGTAACTTGCAGGCTTGGAGGTAGGCGGGAATATCAGATTCTAGTTGGTCAATGACTTGGCGCGAAAAAGCAGTAAATTCCATAATCAATTCTTTTGTATGTGTTAAAATTTTGAGCAATAAAAAAGCTGCCCCCATTAAGGTTGAGCAGCCTTTTTGTAAAATGGCGCAACAAGTTTAACGCATTAGTCTAGGAAATTAAAGCTATCTAAATCCATCGCCATTAACTCGCTTGGTGCCAACATGCTCTCTGAGTGACCTGAGGCGCGTGGCAATAGTTTTTCAAAATAGAACTCAGCGGTTTTGATTTTGGCTTCATAGAATTCTTTGGTTTCGCTGCCGCCATTTTTGAGCTTGTCATAAGCTACCGCTGCCATACGTGCCCAGTGATAGCCCATGATGACGTAGCCTGAGTACATTAAGTAATCATCGGATGCCGCTGAGACGATTTCACGGTCTTTACGAGCCGTGAGCATAATACGTGTGGTAAGGGTATTCCACTCTGCACAGTATTTGGTCAATTCCCAAACGAATTTACGCATTCCTTTGTCTAGTGCGTATTCACTACACCATTTCATGATATTGGCGGTGTAATCCAGTAGCACTTTGCCTTTTGATTGGATTAACACTTTACGACCTAATAGGTCAAGCGCTTGTACGCCTGTGGTGCCTTCATACAAGGTTGAGATACGTGCGTCACGAGCGATTTGTTCCATGCCCCATTCTTTGATATAGCCATGACCGCCGTAGATTTGCATACCATGTTTGGCGCATTCAATGCTTAGTTCAGTTAAGAAGCCTTTGAGTATTGGGGTATAAAAGCCCAATTTATCATCCCATTTGTGGAATTCAGCATCGTCACCGAGCATCGCTCCTTCAAACATTTTATCAGCATAGCGTGATGCGTGATAAATCATTGAGCGAGCCCCTTCTGAGAAGGCTTTTTGGGTGAGTAACATACGCGCAACATCGGCATGATGGATAATCGCATCAGCCACTTGATTTGGCTCTTTGGTACCTGATAGGGTACGCATTGAGCGGCGTTCTTTGGCATAGGGCAATGAGTTTTGGAAAGCCAATTCCATATGCGCTAAGCCTTGCATACCTGTACCTAGGCGGGCAGTGTTCATAAAGGTAAACATGGCTTTTAAGCCTTTATTCGGCTCACCGATTAGATAGCCTGTGGCATTATCAAAGTTGAGTACTGCAGTTGCTGATGCTTTGATACCCATTTTGTGCTCAATTGAGCCACAGTTAACGGGATTGCGCTCACCAATCTCACCGTTTTCTGTGACCAAGAATTTTGGCACGATAAATAACGAAATACCCTTGGTACCTTCAGGCGCATCAGGTAGGCGTGCCAATACGATATGCACGATATTTTCTGTTAGGTCATGTTCACCGGCTGAAATAAAGATTTTAGTACCACTAATCTTATAAGTACCGTCTTCTTGTGGGATGGCTTTGGTTTTAACTTGACCCAAGTCGGTCCCACATTGTGGTTCAGTCAAACACATGGTGCCCGACCAACGACCTTCTACCAAGCCTGGCATATAAGTGGCTTTTTGCTCAGGGGTGCCGTATTGCATGATGGTATTCATACAGCCCACCGACAGTCCTGGATACATGGCAAATGCCCAGTTTGCCGTGCCCATCATTTCACTTTTGATGAGGTTAACAGACATTGGCATATTCAAGCCACCAAATTCTTCAGGAAACGGTATGGCTTGATACCCAGCTTCAACGAACATATCATAAGCTTCTTTAAAGCCTTTTGGCGTAGTGACAACACCCTTGTCAAAATGGCAGCCTTCAGCATCGCCTGATTGGTATAGTGGCATCAACACATTGCTACAATAATCTGCAAAACTTTCAAGCATCATATCCACGGTTTCAGGATCGGCATTTTCACCAGATTTTAAGGTTTTATAGTGTTCGGGGTAATTAAATACTTCATTGGTTAAAAAGCGAATATCACGCAGGGGGGCTTTATATGATAATGGCATACACTGAAATCCTTTTAATAGGCTATTAACTAAGATAAAAAGGGAAAGGTAAAAATAAGTCCGCTCAGTATAAAGGTATTTGCCACTAAAAGCTTTAAATCATAATAAATATTCATAAATAATACCAATTATCATAAAATTATTTTATGATTTTGTAGTTCAAATCTTTGCATGGACAAGAATGCAACAATTACCAACTACCTTAAGCGCACTCGTTTTATTTACACTTTGCCAAAGATATTAAACAACCAAACGTATTGAAAAATCATTTGTGAGCCACTCTTGCCAAATCTTCCCAATCCATCCCCTAATCTATCGCTCCCTAACACGTCGACACTGCCAGGCAAACCTGCACCGACATCACTCAACAAACGCGAACGCGGCGCCGTGCTGTGGTCAATTATCAAAAAATTATCCGTTTTTGCAAAACCTTATCACTCACTAATCATAGCGACGCTGCTACTTACGGTGATTGGTTCATTTGCCGCACAGGTCAATGCTTTTGTACTGCGTTACACGGTCGATCATTTGACCGAGATTGTCAAGCTCAGCGAGCCGTGGCAGGAAGGTGCAAAACTGCTCACGACTATTAGCATCGTGCTACTGCTCAAAGAACTGTTATACGCGGCAATCAGCTTTGGACAGCGCTATTTTGGTGAAAAAATCCGTATTAATTTATCCCGAGATTTATCGCAAAAAGTCGTGGCGCGTATTTTAAGTTACCGCATGGGGTTTTATACCCACCCTGATAACGACAGTGGTAAGCTGCAGACGCGCATTGATTTGGGTGTCAGTAGTCTGACGCGTTTGGTGCAAAACTTTTTTATTGATATGTTGCCGTTATTTGCCAATGCGATCGTAGCACTGGTAGTGATGTTTAGCGCCAATGTGTGGGTGGGGATGGTAGGGCTGGTGATTGTGCCGATTTATTTTTATATCAGTCAAAAGCAAGCCACGCGCTTGCAAGGCTTTCGTCGGCAGATGCGCCACTACCGGGAGAGCAAAAGCGAGCAAATCATTTCGCTCATTAACGCTATTACCGTGATCAAATCCTTTGTCCGCGAACCGATTGAAGTGCAAAAACATTTTGCCATTCAAAAAGAGATGACCGATAACCAACTCAAAACGCGCGGTATTGGTTTTGGCTATGATGCACTCAAAAGCTTTATCGAGCAGATTGGTGTGGTGGCGATTATTATTTTAACGGCATATTTTGTGCTTGATGGGCAGATGACCATTGGCATGATTATGTTTCATGTGTTGTTGTTTCAAAACGTGGCATCGCCGATTCGCCAGTTGCATCGTATCTACGATGAGGTCAATGATGCGCTGACTTATGCTGAAGGGTTTTTTGATATCTTAGAAGATGATAGCCAAATCGAAGTGGTAGGCGGTGTCAATCCTGCGACGGTGCAGGGCGATATCGAACTTCAGCACGTGGATTTTGTTTATCCCAACGGCAACCAAGCCTTGCAGGATGTCAGTTTTCGCATTCGGCGCAACCGAATTACCGCGTTGGTCGGGCTGAGTGGCGCAGGTAAAAGCACCATTATCAATCTGTTGGTAAAATTTTATCAGCCCACGCAGGGGCAAATTTTGCTCGATGGCAAGGATTTGCAAGACTATGATACCCATGAGCTACGCCAACAAATCGGTTTGGTGTTGCAAAAAAACCATATTTTTGGCGGGACTATTGAAGAAAATATTCGTTATGGCGATTTAACTGCCAGTCAAGCTCAGATTGAGCAGGCAGCAATACAAGCCTCCATTCATGAACAAATTACCCAACTGCCCAAAGGCTACCAAAGCGAAGCCAAATCCTTGTCAGGTGGACAGCAGCAGCGTATTGCACTGGCACGTATGTTTCTCAAAAATCCGCCAATTGTCTTTTTGGACGAGCCGACCGCAAGTCTAGATGCTATTGCCAGCCAGCAAATCAAGCGTAGTTTGGATTTAATCAAACAAAACCGCACTGTGATTATCGTGTCGCACAATATCGCGCAGATTATTGACGCTGATGATTTGGTGGTCATCGAGCAAGGGCGCGTGGTGGAGACAGGTACGCATGATGAACTGTATCGCAAGCAAGGCAAATACTATGAGATTTTTAATGCCATGTCCGATAGTTTAAATCTTGATAAAATCACCCTAACGTTAGACAGCCACTAATTTCGGGTTCATCATGCAGGCTTAGCATGCGTACTGGTAGCCGTAAGCGGATTAATGCCGTAACCCTGCTGACTTAAATTTATGCTACCATAACTGTTTTGTCATATTCACCCAACTTCATCCAACAAGTTAGTCAATACTCATGGAATCTCAAGTCTTAAAAATATTTTTGGCACTGGTGGTACTGGTCAATCCATTTGCCGCCTTATCGTTATTTATTGATATCACCAAAGAGGCCAATCGACAACAAACTCGCAAAGTTGCACTGATTTCAGCCATTACCGTGTTTGTGACCATCGCGATATTTTCGTTGGCAGGCGAGCCTATCTTAAAGGTGCTGGGGATTTCGCTTGGGTCATTTCGTATCGCAGGCGGTATCTTGGTATTGATTATTGCCATTGGCATGATGAATGGTGCTGGCAATGTTGCCAAACCGCATGTCGGCAAATCAGGGGATTTAAATGGGGTGGCGTTCCAAGGGGCGGCATCTGCCGTGGTGCCATTGACGATTCCGATGGTGATTGGTCCAGGTGGGATTTCTACCGTGATTATTTATGCCGCAAGCGGACATAGTTATTTTAATATGCTAGCGATTATCACCGCAGGTTTGATTATCAGTATTATTACTTATCTAAGCTTTATGGCAGCGGGGCAGGTGAGTCGTTTTTTAGGTGATACCGGGCTGAACGTGCTCAATCGTATCATGGGGATGCTACTGGCGGCCGTTGCGGTAGAGATTTTTGTTGGCGGCTTAAAAAGCGTATTTCCGCAGTTGTTATAAGTTCAATGTTTCAAGCTACATGGTTCGCTAAATAATTTATCACAGCAACCCTTAAGCATTATGTATTGTAGTGGCTGTGTTAATATCATAAATTATGCTTGATTTTTACCGTGAAAGTCGCCATTTTAATAATCATGCAATATGCCAAACCCTGTTAATAAGCTGTCAACAGGCTTTTAAAGAGATGCAAGTGTTAAACCATGCTACGTTGATTAAAGTGATATGACAGGGTGACTCACAGGTTGCTTAGACTAGTTCATAAGAGAGTTATTAAGGTAGTAACCAAAGTAGTCATTGGGGCGGATAAAAGATTGAGGAGCAACGATGCAAAAAGATACAAAATCAGATTACCAAAGCCTACTGCAAGCGGCAAAGGATGCCAAAGCAGAAGCGATGATGCTAGAGTTTGTCGAGCAAGATGATGGCAAGATGGTACTACGTACCTCGAATGACGAATCAGAAGACTTGGTAAGTATTGAATTTTCTGACAAAGTGAAAGAACTGTTAGGGGATGATACCCAGTTGATTGGTCAAAGCATGATTCATGCGGCCATTCAAACCTTAATGCAAAAGCAGCTCTCGCAGTGGCATGCCAATGTGTATGACGAAGAACCCGTGCATTACAGTTAAGGCGTAAAGCCTATTCATTGATTTGTTGAACCCATAAGAGTAAAGACTTATGGGTTTTTTTGTGCTTGGATTTTTTATTTGTGGGCAAATCCTTTATAATTAGCCATAATTTTTCTTCTGTGTTTCACTTATCAAAAAGAGCCGCCACCATGCCTATGCAAACCGCCAATTTTTATACCATCAATCATTCCAATTATCCTGTCAAAACCATTGGGATTTTAGGTGGCGGACAGCTGGGTATGATGTTGGCGCAAGCAGCATTGCCACTCGGTATCCGCTGCGTGTTTTTGGAGGATAGTGCCAATTGCCCCGCACGCTTACTGGGTAAAGTGTTTAGTAGCGAGCAATTTGAAGATTTTGCCCAAAGCTGTGATATTTTTACTTTAGAGTTTGAAAACACCCCGCTCAAACCTGCCCAGTTTTTGGAATCGAACAAAACCTTGTACCCATCGTCATTTGCGCTATCGGTGGCACAAGATCGGTTAAATGAAAAAAACTTATTTAACCAATTAGATATCGCCACCGTGCCCTTTATGGCAGTGCATAGCAAAGCCGATATCCAAGATGCCGCCGACAAATTGGGATTGCCTTTGGTGCTCAAAACCACACGCGGGGGCTATGATGGCAAAGGGCAGTTTGTGGTCAAATCCGCTGACCAAATCGACACCGCGTGGGCAGAACTTGGCGACGCAACCAAAACAGCGCCGCTCATTGCCGAAGGCTTTATTCATTTTGAGCGCGAAGTATCTATTATTGCAGTGCGCGCCCAAAACGGTGAAATCCGCTATTATCCGCTCGTGCAAAATGAACATAGCAATGGTATCTTGGCAAAATCAACCGCACCTGCGCCGAACGTCGAGCAATTGACCGAACAAGCCCAAAGTAATATCAAAAAATTGCTCGAACATTTAAACTATGTGGGCGTGTTGACGTTAGAATTATTTGTGACTTCTGAAGGCGGCGCTGAAAAATTGCTAGCCAATGAAATCGCACCCCGTGTGCACAACTCAGGGCACTGGAGTATTGAAGGCGCGGTAACCAGTCAATTTGAAAATCACATGCGCGCGGTGGCAGGGTTGCCATTGGGAGACACAGCCATCGTCAAACACTCTGTTATGCTGAACGTCATCGGAGAATACCCAAAACTGGACGAAGTCCTATCCATCGCTGGCGTGCATGTCCATAACTATGACAAGGAAGAACGTGAAGGTCGAAAAATCGCTCATATCACAGTGATGCCGAGCGATAGCAGTCAACTGGATAACACGGTCGCGCAAGTGGTTGCAAAATTACCCAATAAATTGTCTGACTAAAGCCATGTAACTAAAGCTATGTGTCAGCAAAAACACCGCACTCATCCGTGAGGTTGCTCATAGTCAAATCAAACGGGGATTAAAGTTTGACATTACCCAGTTTCTCCTCATCAATTTGCAGCTCGTTGGCAACCTCACTCACCGTTTGGCGATTGGTGCGGTCAAGGTAGGTTTGTGCGCGGTCAACTTCTTGGGTCAGTACATGGAGCGTTTGCTGCATATTGCCCAGTGCTTTGACCTTAAAGGCGTCAATCGCATGCATAGTTTCATAGATATGGTTAAAGGATTTTTGCAGTTTTTCCAAGTCCACTGAACTGCCACTGGCTTGCTCATGCACTTGCGCGGTTTGGCGCTTGAGCATGACTGACGTTGATTCAATCAAGCTACTGGTCGTTGAATTAAGCGCATTGATTTGGTCGAGCACCAGTTTTTGACTGCTCAGCGCTTGTGATACCATTACGGCAGTACGTAACGCCGAAATCGTAGTAGTAGTGGCACGGTCAACGCCTTTTATGAGTTCAAGATTGTTTTTGCGAATCATATCAAGCGCCAAATACCCTTGGATGTTCACCGCCAGTTGGGTCAAAAAATCCATGTTTTTTTGGCGGACATAAAACAGCAGTTCTTCTTTGACCACGCGTGCTTTTTCAGGGTCAGTGGCTTCAAGCTCACCGATTTTTTGCTCTAGACGTTCATCAATTTTTTTACCGACGTAGATATATTGACGCAGCGACTGCATGAGTGCCCACATATTGACCTTTTCTTGCTCAATACTAGCATTGTCTTTCATCAGTTCGTCTTTGCCGTGATACAGGCTTTCGATGATGGCATTGATATGGGTTTGCGAAGATTGGTATTTGCGAAAATAATCTTGTACGGATTTGCCCATTGGGATGATGCCCAAAAATTTGCGTGGACTTGACAGCGAACCTTGTCGGGCTGGATCTAGGTCTTCGACCACGCTGCGTAGCTCAGTCAAGGATTTGGCAATCGGGGAGTTGTCAAATAAGGCTTTATCCATGCTTTTGGCAGGACGATCAAGCATGCGATTTGCAATCTGCGCGGAAGCGCGAATTTCGGTACTACCCAGCTGATGAATGGCGTTGACTTTCTCATCGAATACTGACGTGTTGACAGGGGTTTGTAATACATGCATCACAAAATCGTTCACTTTGGCATCAAGTTCAGGCACTTTGGTTAGGTCAAGTTTGACCAGTTGGTCGGCTTCGTCTTGTGGCACAACGGCAACGGGTTGCGGCGCTTCAAGGCTGATGACAGGGCTGGTTTCTGGCGGGGTGAGTTCTGGCATGATATATCCTTGAGTTGTCTATATTGGTATTTGTATATTAACTTGCCTTTTAATTTGTCTTTGTATTTTAGCGGTTTGAGCTAACGCTAGTTTGATTATCTTGGTGAATTATTTCATTTGTTGTTCTATTTGGGTAATCATTTTTTCCATGCGTGTTTGACGAATGATTTTTTTATGATGCTACGTCAATATGACAGCGTGACAAAAACTTTTTTAATCACATGTTAAAAAAAACGAAAGCCCAACAGTTAGTTGGGCTTTTATTTTTTAAAATTCTTGGTAATAAAATATATTATTGTACCCGTGATAGGTATTCACCAGTGCGGGTATCGACTTTGATTTTTTCGCCTTGTTGGACAAATAATGGCACACGAACCACCGCGCCTGTTTCAAGGGTTGCAGGTTTGCCGCCGCCACCTGAGGTATCGCCTTTTAGACCTGGGTCAGTTTCGGTAATCACTAACTCAACAAAGTTTGGTGCAGCAACGCTTAATGGTACGCCATTAAATAGGGTAATAGTACATTCTTCGTTGCTATTTTCTTTTAACCATTTTGCCGCATCGCCCATCGCATTTTTGTCGGCTTGTAGCTGCTCAAAGCTTTCTGGGTGCATAAAGTGCCAGAATTCCCCATCGTTGTATAGATAGTTCATCTCAGTATCAACAACGTCAGCGCCTTCAAGACTATCGCCAGATTTAAAGGTATTTTCTAATACTTTACCCGTTTTTAGGTTACGCATTTTGACGCGGTTGAATGCTTGACCTTTACCTGGTTTAACGTATTCATTTTCTAAAATTGCAAAGGGGTTGCCTTCGTGCATGACTTTTAAGCCTGCTTTAAATTCATTGGTTGAGTAAGTTGCCATAAAATTTCCTAATAAGGTGTTGCGACTAAAAAATAACCGAGGTAAATCAAATCTTTGTATAATAGCCAATTTGTATAAATGCGCTGCCTACGCTGTAACCCTATCCGCAACAGGCGTTATCAGCAAGCGGCATTGACAATTGGATAAACACTATATGATAAACTATTTGGCGACACAAAAAAACTGGCAAAATGCGTTTTCTGACACCATCACGAGCTTTGCTGAATTAGCGCAAGCGTTAGATTTGCCGATAGATAGTTTTGACAGTCAGGTCGGTCGATTTCCCCTAAAAGTGCCACGCCGCTTTGTGCAAAAAATGGTGAAAGGCGATATTAATGATCCGCTGCTTAAGCAAGTGTTGCCGACGTTCCAAGAAACGGTACAAGTTACCGGTTTCGTCACCGACCCACTCGATGAAAAACACGCCAATCCGGTCAAAGGCATCATCCATAAATACGCATCACGGGTGCTGATTCCTGTCACCGGGGCTTGCGTGGTCAATTGCCGCTATTGTTTTCGCCAGCACTTTGACTACCACGAAAATCTACCAACCCACAATGATTGGCAAGCCATCAGTGCCTACATCACAGCGCACCCCGCGGTCAATGAAGTGATTTTAAGTGGCGGCGACCCATTATCGCTGAGCAATCGTCGTTTATTGGAGATTTTCACCACCCTTGAAGCACTACCGCAAGTGCAGACCATTCGTATCCATACCCGTGTACCTGTGATGATTCCTGAACGCTTAGATGAGCCGTTACTTGCGCGATTTGCCAACAGCCGCTGTCATGTCGTCATGGTCATTCATGCCAATCACCCCAATGAAATCGACCAAGAAACACAAATATTTTTGGGTAAGGCAAAAAAAGCGGGTGTTACGTTACTTAACCAAACCGTGCTACTCAAGTCGATTAATGACGATGCAAATACGCTTGCAAGCTTGAATGAAAAATTATGGCAAGCGGGCGTCTTACCCTATTATTTGCATGTGCTTGATAAAGTTGCCGGGGCGAGCCATTTCTATATTTCAGATGAACAAGCAGTCGCTCTATACTGGGAATTACTCGCCAAATGTGCTGGCTACTTGGTGCCAAAGTTGGTGCGAGAATTACCTAATAAGCCATTTAAAACGCCCGTTGACTTGTATAACGACTAAAATTTGTTGAAAAACAACAACTAAAATAAAAGATTATCTGCTATTTGTCTGTTAAATAGTACAATTATCTTAAATATCTAGCTAAAACCTGGCTTTTGTGTTATTTACTGTTGTTAAATAAGTCGAAAAATGTTGTGCATTTTGGTACAAAAAAATGGTTACGGATCTCACACTAGACGATTTCTTACAGCGCATAAACGATATACCGACCAGTCCTATTGAACTCAAAGTTACCCAGGATTCGTTGCAGGATATGACCGATTGGCAGATACAATTTAATCGTATGTCGGCGTGTGAGATGTATAACGAATATAAATTCGTGATCAACCAGTTGATGTTTGCCGATATTGACGATGTCAAACGCTTTGCATTATTTGATGAGGTTAATAAAGCCGTCAGCGTATTACTGGGCAAATTGCGGGTAAATTACCAAACCCAACCAGGTATCTTGGATGAAGAAAAACAGCAAGGCTTAGATACCGTGCTATCGGTGCTTTATCTAGGCATCATGTTTTACCATGTGATTTGGCAACGGGCGGCGGCTCGACCTGAAGGAGCTGAGAAAAAAGGCATCATTAGCCTATTTCGCCAAACACCTCAATCCCTTACCCCCACCCAAGTCATTCAGCGCTCCCTCTACAGTACCATGCTATTGCTGCGCCAATCGCTGTTTGAAAAATATATCGGCTATCGTAAAGATACACAGGTGATTTGGCAATATCTGAATGCCTGCTATCGATTTGCGGTCACTAATGATTGGCAGTCTATCACCTTGCCAATCAAACTGCATTCTGCCAATGAGTATAGCAAACAAGGTGCACCGCTATCGATTGAGGAAATATATTTTCATTGCTTGACGGTAGCGGTCACCAATCCATATGCTTGTCGGCGTGCGGATATTGTAGCCATACAAAAAGTAAGTACCCAGTGGATTGAAGCGCTAATGATTAGCAAAGACTTGCTAGAAAAACCTTACCTGTATATTGATTTAGAAGGTAAGCAGCCGCCCAAACTGCTAGAAATCGATGGTACATTCAATCCCTTTGCAGCAGCCAGCAATTGCCTGTTTGTGATGTTTAGTCGGTTATTTAAACACTTACATCAAACCATTAGCCAAAGTCAAAACAGTAGCGAGGCTGAGATAAAAAACAGCGCGCGTCAGGCCAAATTGGTATTGAATAATATCCAAGATGGGTTAAAACCAGCGGCAGACTATCATCAGAACCATTCAAAATGTGAAGTGGTACTTGGATTCAATAATATCCATTACATGCTTGCGAGTAAAACCAGTTTGGGCAATCTCATTCATGCCAATGAGTTGCCTGAGCGGTTAAAACCCAAAACTCAACATACGGCGTATCTTAAAAAATCTACCGTTGTGGAGCTGAACAAAGAAAATCCCCAATCCATGTGCCTGTCGCACGTGTTTAACTACGCCAATCAAATCGTTGACCCATATCCAAGCAGCAGCCGTGGCGATAGCTATCATCCGCTGAGGCAATTGCAAGTCAATTGCTTAATTGCGCTGCGAAAGGTTAATGGCGCAAAAACTTGGCAGCTCGGCTACATTAAAGATAACCGTCAAGGTTTTATCGATACGCCAACCGGTCAACCCACCAACAAGACCTACTTAGAAATTGAGGCACAAGTGCGAGTGCATTGTCAAAATGCCATTCCCTGTGGCGTGCGCTTTCAAAATGCCGGTAGCCGTCAGCCACATTTTGTTGCGGCATTTATTATCCCTAGCGATCCAAACAACGCTGATACCCAGCCCCGTTTGCTGATGGCACGCTTTGGCTACCAAGTGGCAGACAAGCTAGTGGTGCGTATTGAGAGCAAGGAAATTAACGTGCGTCTGACTGAGCTACTTGATATGACTGATGATATCGAAGAATACGCTTTTGTAAGAATTCCGTAAACTTAACCGCTAAGAAATGGCAACAAAATCTGCCATTTTAACTCTAACCCATTAAAAATAAAAGATTTTCATATCCTTGTAGCCGTTTTGATTGATTAATCATATAATAAGAAATTGAATCTAATATTATAAATAATTTATCAAACAGTTCGCTTATAATAGCTTGCATATGGCTCTATAAGCCAAGCGTTAATGGACAAGCGTTTAATGGGATAGTGAATCGATGCAAAAACACAACCAACTCAATCTGTTAATCATTGATGATAACCAGCTGTATGCCGAGCAGTTGGTTGGGTTATTAGAAAAACATTATTATAGACAGGTTAATTTAGGATTTTTGGATGCCAAAGACGAGCTGATTAAGTTATTGCGCCAGTCTTGGGACATTGTTTTGGTGGGAAATGCGTACGATTTATCGTTTAAAGACGTCAAAGAGATTTTAAAAGCCCACGATGCTCACATCCCCGTCATTGCTGTGTTGCCTGATGACGCGACTGCTTACCCAGGCGCATTAACTGCCAATGAGCAAGCCCAGACCCAGCTTGTTAGTGACCCTGATAAAACTCATAAGTTATTACCTTTATATACCTATTGGGGTGCAGCGGATGCTTTGCGCAAAAATAAGTTACTGCGCATGGCTATTCGTATCTGCCATGAACACGAGCATCATAAACTCGTCCGCGAGCTTGAGCGGCTAAAAATGGTGTTGAGTGATGCCGAACAGCGTGCCAATATTCTTATTAAAAACTCCAAGAGTGCAGTGGCTTATATTGAAGATGGTTTACATATTTATGCCAATGAGCCCTATCTTGAAATGTTTGGGTTTAAAACGCTCGATGAACTGATGGGGGTGCCGGTCGTTGACTTGATTGCGAGCAATAATATCCAAGATTTCAAAACGTTTTTAAAAAACTTTGAAAAAGGCAACCGTACAAACGTCGAATTTGAATTTGAAAGTGTTAGAAAAGATAATACCACCTTCGCCGCTAAGCTGCAGTTAGCGGCTGCTACCTATGACGGTCAGCCGTGTCTACAAGTCATTATCCAGCCCAATGAACAAGCCAATAGTGCTGAGCTTGCCAAAAAACTTGAGGCGATGGAACGCATTGACTCAATCACCGGGCTATTTAATCGTCATGGTTTTGAAAGCCTGTTTCACCGACTGCGTGACGCGATTGTTGAGAAAAACCTATCTGTGGGTTTGATGGCGTTACGCGTCGATAATATTGGTAAAATCCATGCCAGTGTGGGGATTGAAGGAATTGATGGGGTGGTGGTGGCCGTTGCCAATATTCTTGAGCAACATCTCACTGAGATTATTGGGGAAAAGCGAGTGAAAAATGGCTATTTGAGCCGCTTTAATGATAGCATGTTTATGCTAATTATCCCTAATATGCGACAACAAGATTTGACAGCATTGGGACAAAAATTGGTTGCCGATATAAATAGCACCATTATTGAAATTGGTCATCGTACGGTTAAGACCACAGTAACCATTGGTGCAACCTTAGTCAACGCCAGTGCACCTGACACCAATAGTATTATTAACCGTGTCATCCAAGCCGTCGGCATGGCAGCCAAAGCCCATAAAGACAGCAACGACGATAAAGATTCATTCTATCTATATGACCCAAGTAGTTTTGCCAGCAGTGATGACAGTGCGCTGTACGAATCGCTACGTGATGCGCTAGAACATAACAAATTTAAATTATTATATCAGCCGATTTATGACGTGGAAAACGATGTCAGTAACATGTTTGAGGTGTTTTTACGCCTGCCGCTAGCAGATGGCAGCTTAATGGCACCTGATAAATTCTTAGAAGTGGCGACCAGACATCAGTTAATGGATAAAATCGACCGTTGGATGTTGATTCAAGCCTGTAAAGACTTAAAACGTTACCGTCATGAGGTCGATGCCAGTGCCAGATTATTAGTGCATTTAAGCCCGATATCACTAGCCGATGCCACCTTGCCAAGCTTTATGAGTCGATTGATGCAAGCGTTAGAGACCAGCGAGCCGGGGGTGTTGACGTTGCAGTTTAATGAAACCATGGTAATTGATTATCTAGCGGTGGCAGCCAAACAAAGTCAAGAACTTAACCAAATAGGTTGTCACTTAGGCATTTATAATTTTGGCTCAGCGGTCAATGCGATGGAAGTATTGGAATTTGTCAAACCGCAACTAGTACGACTCGATCGCAGCTATATCAAAGATTTGAGCAACAATGACAATGTCAATACCGTGGCAACGGTAGTGCGCGAAATCACTGAGCGCGGATCTAGTTGTTTGATGCCCTTTATTGAAGACCCTGCCGCCATGTCAGCGGCGTGGACAGTCGGTGCGCGTTATTTGCAAGGGGCATATTTGCAAAAAGCCAGTGACACCATGCACATCGAGAATGAAACCAGCTAAATAATAGCTGAGTTTATAAGGTAATAACGAGTTAGCCAACATGCACCAAACAATCATTCATAAATCAAACCGATTGCCTATGCTAGGATTGGGTCTTTGTATCGTCATTGCGACAGGTTGTCAACATCAGCCACCCGCTCAGCGCCCAGCAGTTACCTTGCCCGTTTATAGCCAAGGGGATGCCGATAACGGTAAAAAGCAATACGAAGAAGCCTGTCTCAAATGCCACAAGCTGCAGCCAGGAAATAACGAGAAAGGCCCACAATTACTGCGTATT
Organism: Moraxella sp. 179-F 1C4 NHS; assembly: GCF_045370505.1. Taxonomy (NCBI): domain Bacteria; kingdom Pseudomonadati; phylum Pseudomonadota; class Gammaproteobacteria; order Moraxellales; family Moraxellaceae; genus Moraxella; species Moraxella sp. 179-F 1C4 NHS. The sequence continues at coordinate 71,234 of NZ_JBIQEC010000012.1, forward strand.
TATGGGGCAAAATCCGCCTTATTAACCGATTATCAATATACAGACGCACTAAAAAACAGCAATATGACGTGGACAGCGGAAAATTTGGATAAATATATCGCCCATCCAAAACAGACCATCGCAGGAACGCGTATGCGTTCTGACCCGATTGCTGATGCCAAAGTCCGCCAAGACATTATTGCCTATATTTCGACGCTTCGTTAAATCGCTTTGTGGCTATGCCTTTTAGCGATATTTTTAGTTAACATGATTGATAAACAAAATTTAAACCTTTAAAGGATAGACCACATGGTGATGGGTAACTTAGACAATCAGCCGTTACAACAACGATTGCAAGCCATGCTGGTGAGTATTAATGAGATCGTGTTGGATAAACCTGTCGTGGTGAAGCTGGCGGTTGCTTGTTTGTTAGCCAATGGTCATTTACTGCTTCAAGATTTACCAGGAATGGGTAAAACCACGCTAGCGCACGCGATTGCCAACCATTTGGGGTTATCGTTTAATCGGGTGCAATTTACCAGTGATATGTTACCTGCCGATATTTTAGGGATTTCCCTGTATAAAACCGATACTGGCACATTTGAATTTAAGCCAGGCCCGATATTTTGTCAGCTGTTACTTGCCGATGAAATTAATCGCTCTAGCCCAAAAACCCAATCTGCCCTGTTAGAGGCGATGGAAGAGCGGCAAGTGTCGCAAGATGGGGTAACGCGGAAACTCCCTGAACCTTTTTTTGTGATTGCCACCCAAAACCCGACGCAGCAATCGGGTGTGTTTATTTTACCTGAGTCACAGCTGGATCGGTTTTTGATGTGTTTATCGCTGGGTTATCCCTCGGTTCATGCCGAACGAGAGTTGCTACTGGGTAAAGATAGACGTCAAATGCTCAGCCAAATTACCCCCATGTTAGATACCCAGTCATTGCAGCAGGCACAAGCGCAAGCCAAAGCCGTGTATATCGCAGATGTCGTGATTGACTACTTGCAACGATTGGTAGCGAAAACGCGTGAAAGCCGAGACTATCATGGTCTATCTACCCGTGGTGTGCTAGCGCTCAAGCAAGCGGCCCAAGCCTTTGCTTATTTGGGTGGCTACAATGAAGTGACGCCAGAAGATATCCAAGCGGTATTTGCTGCCGTCGTCGATCATCGCTTGGGGCAAGCTTTTATCCCATTTAATCATTTGGGCGGTGAGCAGCCCCAATCGATTGCGACCCAATTGTTACGCCAAGTGCCGGTAATGATGTAAACCATGATGTATAACGTGTTTTAGCGTTAAAAACTTTCTCATTGCTGTATTTTTATTATTTGATTAAATTATCCGATTAAGAGCCCGCGCCTATCATGTTTGCCATTCGCCAGCGACTTGAAAACTACTTGCAAACATGGTTTAAGCGTCGAGCGCCGATTAGCCGCGACATCACCCTCAACCTGCGCAACGTATATATTTTTTTGAGTAAAGAAGGATTGCTGTACGCTTTTTTACTCATCATTACCTTTGTCGCAGGGATTAATTACGCCAATAATTTGGTGTTGGGTTTGTGCTTTTTGTTGGGTAGTCTACTCGTGGTGACTATCCATTATACCTTTGCACACTTGGCAGGGTTGCAAATCAAACTGGTGGATATCAGCGATACACAAGTGGGTGACAAAGTACAAGTGCGACTGCAAATTAGCAGTGAGTCAAGTCAGCCGCATCGGCAAATTCGGTTAAGTTTTGCCAACAACGCCTTTGACTTTAAACAGCCGATACACCGCAAACCCAATGCACAGTCCGAACCAAATGATTGGCTGTTGGTCAATCAAATACAAGCGCCGCAACAGGTGAGCTTATGGTTAACAGCCGATAAACGCGGCAAAATTGTGTTACCCAGGCTCACGGTGAGTACCCTATATCCCTTAGGGATTTTGCAAGCTTGGTCGTATGTGTTTTTTGAAGGACACGCGTGGGTGTATCCTGCGCCACTGAGCTATGAGATGAAAGCCAGTCAGTTTGTGCCATCCGATGATGAGCAAACCGCTGCCTTACACACCCAAGCAGGGCAGGAAGATTTTGACCAGTTGGATAATTATGTCCCAGGGGAATCATTGGCGCGTATTTCGTGGGCGCATGTCGCGCGCGGGCAAGGACTCATGTCAAAACGCTTTGTGGAGAGTGTTGGGCAGCAGCAATTGCTTGATTACTATCAAATGCCTGCGATGACGCATGAAGAAAAACTCAGCCAGCTGCGCTACGGGGTGGATAGTTTGACCCAAAGCCAAATCGCTTTTCAATTGCGACTGCCTGATGGTGAGGGCGCAATAGGTGAAGGACAAGCATTTCGTCAGCAATGTTTGCTAAGATTGGCAAAAACGCCATGAATCTCCCTGACCTAAATCGCGCTAGCTTAACCTTATCTCAGCGCCTAAACCAAATCTCGGCGTATCAGTGGATATTGCTGTCTCAACTGTTGATTGTGGCTTTTCACGTCAAAAATTTACCCATTTGGCTATCGGTGTATGCCTTTTTTATTATCATTTTTCAATTGCAACCCCTGCGACGTTGGTTGCCCAACGCTTTGTATCGTCCGCGCTCATTACAGTTGATACAGTACACAGGATTCATTGCAAGTTTGGTGGGGCTGTATTTGACCTATCGTACTGCCTTTGGCTTGGATGTCGGTATCGCTTTTTTGCTATTGTGTGCCGTCAGTAAGCTACTGGAATTGCATACCAGGCGTGATTGCTATGTGGTGCTGAGTTTATCACTGTTTGTATTGGCAGGGCTGTTTTTAATTAATCAAGATTTGATTACAACGCTACAAGTGGCGATTGGCACGATGGTCGTGCTGTTTGCTATGATTGCGCAAAATGATGATGGTACAGGACGCTACCGCACGCTTGGCTTATTGGTCGGTCAAGCCATTCCTCTGACCATTATTCTATTTTTATTTTTCCCCCGATTGCCGCCACTATGGTCGGTGCATTTGAGCGGCGCGCAAGCAAAGACCGGCATGTCAGATAGTATGTCACCGGGCGATTTTGCTAACCTCAGTCAATCGACTGAATTGGCGTTTCGGGTAGAATTTTTAGGCAATCAGCCAAGCCAACAAAATTTATATTGGCGAGGTTTGGTGTTTTCTGATTTTGATGGCACCACCTGGCGCGCCAATCCTAACACCTCGCTTTGGACGCCCGATCAGCCGATTGCTGATTGGTTGTTGCCGACGTTAAGGCTGAGTAAACGCTTTACTTTAGCCGTTAGCCCTGACTATCGGGTGATTTTGGAGCAGACGGGACAAAATTGGTTGTTTGGGCTTGATTATCCGATAACCAACCAAAAAGGCATTGGGCTGACGTCGGATTTTACCCTGCGGTATTGGGACACTGTCAATCAGCGTTTTACTTATCAAGTGCATTGGTTAGATGATGCGCCTATCAATTTAGCCTTATCTACCCAGCATCGTCAGGTCAATTTAGCATTGCCAGCAGGCGGTAATCCGCAAAGTCGCCAATTTGCGCAGCGACTCTATCACCAAGCAGGCGATGACCCAATTGCCTATACCAACGCCATCGCCCAGTGGATGCATAGCCAGCAGTTTCGCTACACCTTATCGCCCCCTATCTTGGGTAGTAATCGCATCGATGATTTTTTATTTGCTACCCGTGCAGGGTTTTGTGAGCATTATGCGTCAAGTTTTACTTACCTTATGCGAGCGGCAGGTGTACCTGCTCGTGTGGTAGCCGGGTATCAAGGTGGGCAGTTAGGGCGTGATGGCAAAAGCTGGGAAGTACGGCAAATGGATGTCCATGCATGGAGCGAGATTTGGGTGCAAGGGCGCGGCTGGGTGCGTGTAGATCCTACGGGCTTTGTCGCACCCAATCGGGTCGAGCAGGGTATGGACACTGTCACCCAAGACGCTGGGGCAAAAATGTTTGGTGAGGGCGTGGCAGGGCAAATTAGCTATCAGCAGTTTCAAATGCTACAGCAAGCGCGCCGCTTGTTTGACCAAGCTAGCTATTATTGGCAACGCGATGTGGTCGGCTATGACCAAGACCGCCAGCGGTCATCGCTGTTTAAATGGCTGAATATCCAATCTGTCTATCAGCAAGTGATGGTGATGTTTGTCACCCTTGTGAGCGTCCTTGCGCTATTGGGATTGTGGCTGTGGTGGCGTCGTCGCCGGGTTTGGGATAGGCATGATTGGATTATGATACAGTTATCCAATCGCTTGGCAAAAAAAGACAAAACGCTCGCAAGGCAGGATAGTGAAGGGGTACTGGATTGGCTTACTCGACTTGAGCCAAAAGTTACTGATAAGGCAGCCCTTCAAGCACTTGCCGCGCTTTATCGACAAACCCGCTATCAGCAGCCTACGGATAACAAACAACCCATGCGGCAATTAGACAATTTGGCGAAAACCATCGCGCTAAAAAAACATTAATATTCAATATTTGTTTGCTATACTCTATAGAATTGAAATAAATATAGTAAATAAATATAGGGCTCACTAAATATGAGTAATTTACCTACGCCACCGCTACAAACCGATAATAAAAACTCATTACCCTTGATTATCTTTGGCATTATCTTGGCACTCGGTCTTATCGCTGCGGCATTTGTACTGGGCACGCAGTTTAAGAATCTAAAACAGTCCGGCACAATTACCGTCAAAGGCTTGGCAGAAGCCCCTTACAAAGCCAATCTTGCCCAAATCCAAATGGGCGTCAGCGCTTGGGGACAGGACTATGCAGGTGCATTAGCCAATGGTAAAAATGACTTTAAAGCGCTGCAGCAGTTTGTGGCAAGCAAAGGATTTAGCGTATCTAGTCAAAATGTCACGCCCATAAGCGTTGAGCCGTATAATGAGGACTATGTGGATGAGCAGGGACAAACCCGCACCCGCCAAAATGGCTATAAAGCCACGCAAACGCTGTCAATTAGCAGTCAAGAACTCAATAAAATCACCAATATGCTTGCTCAAGTGCAAAATTATCGTATCAGCCATGAATCAGTGACGTTTGAAAAGCCGCAATATCTGCTCAATGACCTTGAGAAAATCAAGCATGATTTGATTGCCAAAGCCACCGATGATGCCAACAAACGCGCCGAAGAGTTTGCCAAAACCGGTCATGCCAAAGTCGGGGTGATGCGCTCAGCGTCGCAAGGGTCATTTAATATTTTGGATGCGCATAATCGTGATACCGATGATTCGGATTATGGTGGGACGTATGATAAAGATGGCGTGGACAAATTGGTGCGATTGGTCGTTACGATTGATTATGCGATTGAGCAGTGAATTTTTTCTACTCTAAAATAAAATAAGAAGTTCTGAAATTTTTATTGTTTTGAACAGATTTATATGTTTGGGAAGTTGGGGTTAAAATTTCTGTATTTATTAGAAAGCATCTCTCTGATTTCTTACCTATAAAGTAAACATTTGGCGGACAAAGAATAGTATTTTTTTCATCTCTAAAAAATACTTTGGCATTAATGAAAATGTTTTTATCAAAGTTATCGACTCCAAATACAAGCAAGCATTTGTCGTCATTATTTTGTTTGAGGCATTTTGCAGAAGTGGATTTTGCTTTTGCTTGCCAAAGTAACTTTATATTATTTTCAATCTTTTTATAATCAGATTTATTTACTTTATATATTTTAGATTCTTCGTCTTTTATGCCAGAAAATTCAGCTATAGAAATAAGAAAAGAATTACTGTTTAAAATTAGACTAAACATTAAAAATATAAAAGAAATGAAAAAATCTATTAGGTAATTTATTTTATCTAACTGAAGTTACGCACCGCTAATAGCCTTAAGCTGGGCAAAAGCCGACTGATTAGCGGAGACGAGTAACTT